>JAAYTK010000076.1 GCA_012523775.1 Clostridiales bacterium
AGAAATATCCGTTAGCTCTGCATCACCAAATAAATGAGACTTCATCCATTCCACATCCTTATGGCGGTTAGATGCGTTAACTACTATCATATACTCGTTTACATTAACCCTATAGACGAGTAAATCATCGACCACTCCACCGTCCTCATAACACATTGGACTGTATCTAACCTGTCCGTCCGTCATCTTACTGCAATCATTGGTTACAAGCATCTGTATATTGTCTAAGGCATCGTTTCCTTTAATAATAATCTCGCCCATATGAGACACATCAAAGATACCGGCGGATTTCCTGACCGCCATATGCTCTGCTATGACCCCTGTTTTATACTGTACCGGGAGCAGATATCCTGCAAACGATACTATTTTCCCCTCTGCCTGTATATGGCAATCATAAAGAGGTGTTTTCTTTTCCACACTATCAATCCTCCCATCCTAATTATCTATACTATGTAAAACCCATAGAAAATAACCATTTACATGTCTAAATTTCCATCCTAAATTAGTTAAAATCATTATATAATTTGCATATTACAAAGTCAACATACATTGCCTATTGTTAAGTAACCTAACATTAATGGCTTCATATAATAATGTATAAGCAAACAGGGAGGTACGATATGAGCGAATTACTTCGTATAGATCATATTAGTTATACCTACCATAGTCTGGATGGAGAAACACCGGCGTTACTGGATGTTTCTTTTCATGTTAATGACGGCGAATTCTTAGGGATCGTCGGACCAAGTGGCTGTGGCAAATCTACTCTGCTTTCTCTGATCGCCGGCTTGCTTACACCAAGCAGCGGTTCCATATATATAAACGATAAGGACATCAAATCTTCCGGTAAAAATATCGGATATATGCTTCAGAAGGACCATCTGCTGGACTGGCGTGACACCTTGAGAAATGTAACCCTAGGAATGGAAATTCAGCATAAACTGTCCGAGAACAGCTATGTACAGATTAACGAACTGCTGAATACCTATGGCCTGATTACATTTAAAAACTCATACCCCTCAGAACTATCCGGTGGAATGAGACAAAGGGCAGCTTTAATACGCACCCTTTTGCTGGAACCGGATATTTTACTTCTTGATGAACCCTTTTCTGCCCTCGATTACCAAACAAGACTCGAGGTGGCAGATGATATATGGAGCATTATTCATCAGGAGAAGAAAACAGCCATATTGATTACGCACGATATATCTGAGGCCATAAGTATGTCAGACCGGGTCATAGTCCTATCCGAAAGACCGGGAACCGTAAAGCGGACCTTCGACATCAAGCTTTCCATATCGGATAGAACACCGTTTGCAGCCAGAAGCGCTCCGGAGTTCAAGGATTACTTTAATGCTATATGGAAGGAGTTAAATCATAATGAGCAGGAAAAATAGAAAGGTTTCAAGCGAAAGCTTAAACATTTCAGCTGCTCAGAAAGCCTATGTCAGGAAGCATCTTTTACTAAAACGTAAAATTCGAATATATCAATACCTTTTATTAATTGGATTTATAGCTTTCTGGGAAATCAGTACACATATTGGTATTGTGGATCCCTTTATATTTTCAAGTCCCCTTCGGGTTATGAAAACAATTGCTCATATGACGATTGACGGTCAGTTGTTTTATCATATCGGTATCACACTGTTAGAGACCCTGGTCAGCTTCGCCCTGGTTAATATAGTAGGACTAATTATAGCGACGCTCCTATGGTGGAACGATAGCTTATCTAAGGTTCTGGAGCCTTATCTCATAGTCTTAAACAGCCTTCCAAAGTCGGCTCTCGCTCCGGTGTTCATTGTATGGCTGGGTGCAAATATGAAGACCATAATCGTTGCCGCCGTATCGGTTGCGTTATTCGGATCCATTATTACTCTATACTCTGATTTTAAAGCAGTTGAGGAAGATAAGATTAAATTGATTTACACACTGGGAGGAAAGAAAAAAGATGTACTGTTTAAGGTAGTCCTTCCATCTAACATTCCATCTATGATTAGCCTGATGAAGGTTAATATTGGATTATCCCTTGTAGGTGTCATAATCGGAGAATTTTTAGCCGCCAAGGCTGGGCTGGGATATCTGATTATCTATGGAAGCCAGGTATTTAGGCTCGACTGGGTAATTATGAGTGTTGTTATCCTATGTATTGTTGCTACCGGCCTATATAAAATACTGTCCTACTTCGAAAAAAGATATACCAGATAAAATCACGGCGATTCCAATTGCTATTGTGAATCGCCGCTCTTATATAATACAATAATAAACTATTTATAAACATATCCTAAATAAAGTATAAATAATTATTGCCTATTCGCGGTTTCTCTAGTAGAATAAGTATGTATATAGGAGAAGGAGGTTTTAGGATGAAAGATTTTGTTATTACTGCTGATTCAAATTCCGACCTGCTTGAAGATTACATAAAAGAGAAGAATATTGGTATCATTCCTCATTACTATGACCTGGAAGGTATAACATATGGGGATGAAATAAATCTCACACCAAAGGAATTCTATGATAAGATGAGAGAAGGTCATATGCCTACCACTATGGCAAGTAATCCCGAGGTAATCAGGGAGACCTTTCAAAATTATTTAAATCAAGGTCTTGATATTCTTCATATCAGCTTTTCTTCAGCATTAAGCGGGGGTTGCAATAATGTAATGGCAGGCGCCCGTGAGCTGTGCGAGGAAAACCCCGGTGCTAAGATTATTGTCATAGATACTCTTAATGCCTCCATGGGTGAAGGCATGTTTGTAATGATGGCTGTTCAGATGAAAGAAGAAGGTAAAACAATAGATGAAATAGCCTCCTGGCTTGAGGAGCATAAACAGGAAATATGCGTTAGATTTACAGTAGACGATCTTAACCATCTGCAAAGGGGCGGCAGAATCTCCAAAACCACTGCATTTATCGGTACGATGATGGGAATTAAGCCCATTCTGCGTATAGATGAAGATGGACATCTTGTGCCTCTTAATAATGCCAGAGGCAGAAAGAAATCTCTGTCAATTATTTGTAATGATATGATAGAAAGCATGGGAAAATTTAAGGATGACCATGATATTGTCTGTATAGCCCATGGAGACGCACCGGAGGATGCAGACTATCTTGCCAACATGGTTAAAGAGGCATTACCCCATAAGAAGATTCTTATAAATTATGTAAGTCCCAGTATTGGTTCTCATTCAGGACCGGGGGCAATCGGATTATGCTTTAGAGGAGAGAAACGATAGGGATGTTTAAAACATCCCTTTTTATTTGCTTATGCCTGAAGTAACTTATATTCATAAATATCATCCAGAACTTTAAATCCAACCTTTTCATATGCTCTTACTGAAAGCAGATTCTCTTTATCGACGAACAGAGTACAGAATTCATTACCTTCCGCCAGGTATTTTTTGCTGATATAATATATATTTGCAGCCGCGTAACCCATTCCTCTATATTCCTCCGGCGTATATACATAGCTGATTGCTATACCATGAGGAAGTTTCCTTGTAGCTGCTGCCATGGATACCACAGTGTTTTGAGCATCTTCATACACATATAGCTTATTGTTATTAATCAATTTGCTGCTGGTTACCAATGCGGATTCATAATCTATTTCCTTAGCCAATGCCTCAATCTGAAACTGAACCATCCATTCGGTTATCTGTTTAACTTCATTTGGTATTGCAAGTCTCGTCAGGCCGACAACAGGCTTAATGTCATTGACCTGCCTAATTTCCATGATATTCATTGCCATTCTCTCTGCAAATTCACATTCGGTTCCTCTCTTATACTGCTCGATAAAGGCCTCACATACCTCATATTTCCCATATATTCCTTTAGGTGCAATATGATTTTCCAGCATATAGTCGGCCAGTAGCCTGACAGCCGAGCGTATATCCTTACTGTAATCCTGTATATAAATTGACAGATTCTGAGAAGGCAAATTGCTAAAATGCAATATGGTATGTTCGTAATCTATAACCACGCCGAATAATCCCCGAATCTCCTCAGGGCTTTGTCTGGATTTATATGCATCATATAGTACCAGTTGGCTTACTGCCTCCTGTTCTAAAAGTGCTTCTTCATTATCTATTAAATATTCAGCGGCATTATCATATACTTTGACAACCATGTTGCTTCCTTCTTTCTTTATTATTACACATTGGAAATTACACTAAATATAAATCTTCCCAAACCTCATAAGTTTAAACGTAGCAATAATAATATTAACACCGATTATAATATAAAGCAATTATTAACATTATGTTACACAACTATAAGTATATCATAAATATCCATTTTATGTAAATAGTATAAATTTAATCAATAAAAGCCAGCGGAGTGTTAAAATCCGTTGGCTTAATTGAAATATATCAATTATCTGGTTTTCTTTAGATCCTTCTTCTTTACCGAAGCATAAGCTGTTCCTGCAATAATTAATGCTCCTGCAGCTACTATTGCTGTAATACTGGCAGTCGGTAAGCCCTTATCTTCATTTTCTATATTATTTACAGCCGTTGTTTTTACCATATCATCCTGCGCTGATACGAGCTGAATATCTGCGTCTACTGCTATACCATCATCGGTTTCGGGTAAATCTTCAGTTACAGCCGTCTGACGAATCAATTCAGGAGCTACTGAATCTCCAGGCTCACTGCCTTCAACAGATTCGATTTGTATTGTAAGTTCCTCCGCCTCATCGGCTAAAAGCTTCTCCCTCTCTTTTATCAAAGCCTCATCAGAGCTTTCATTCGATACAGGTGTATCGTCGCCCATATCCATAACAGGAGATACTACCGTATCTGAATCTACAGGACTGGCGGCATTTCCCCCTTCGTCGGGAGCAATATACGGAACTATTTCCTCGGAAGCAACAATCTTAACCTGATCATCTAAAATCAGACCATAAAGATATGCGGCATTCTCTTCGCTATATGGGCTAATTCCCACCTCAACATAGTTATCAGCCACACCGGTATATATTACCTTGAAGCCTCTTTTTTCTATTTCTTTAGCATTATCTACGAATAAAACCTGGTCCAATTCCTTCTGCTTTTCATACAGAATATTATAATCCTGACTGTAAGTCCCTCCAAATGAAGGCGATACTCCGCCTCCTGATTGTGCATATGCCGTTCCCATATTCATAGTTCCGGCAAATAATGATGACATACATAAGCCTAATGCAAATGTCTTAAGCAGTTTTTTCTTAGTCATAATAATTCCTCCATTCTATTGCTTGTTCCACAAATTAGCTATCCTAAACATATTAAATATGTACTTATCATTTGTACAATTTTTGTTCCTTGTAATCATTAGACGTTATTACCCGCATAATAGTTCCAAATATGTAAAACGGTTATAAGGAGTACGGCATAAAACCGTACTCCTTATAATACTTATTTACTTTTATTTAGTTAGTAAATAACTGAGTCCAATAGATAACTCCCTTAGATTGGTATACACCTATACCGATTTTTCCAAAGCTGCTGTTTAGAATATTGGCTCTGTGTCCCGGAGAATTCATCCATCCGTTTACAACCTCCTGTGGAGATCGCTGACCATAGGCTATATTCTCTCCTGCTGTTCTATATGAAATTCCGTATTCCTGCAGAACGGTTGAGAATTTGCTTCCGTTAGGTCTTGTGTGTGAGAATGATATCTCTGTTTCCTGCGCCCGCTTATCTGCCGCTGCCTTCAATGTTGCATTTGTAGTAAGAGGAGAAAGTCCCGCCTTGGAACGTTCAATATTAACAAGTCTTAATACCTCATCCGCAAAGTTTTGGTTGCTTCCGGAATTATCGGTCGGAGCCTTTGTCGGTACAGGAGTGGCTGTAGGAGCCGGCTTTGTAGGGGTAGGCTGTGAAGGTGTGGCTGTAGGAGCCGGTTTTGTAGGTGTGGATTTATTATTTATCTTATTGTTTATTATGGTAAGAATATCATCGGGTATATCATACTTTGACAGGTCCACATTCTTATATACATAAGCATTATTTTTGTCGGCTTTAGAATTTTTGGTGTTATCAGCATTCTTTTTATTGTTATTGCCGTTACCGTTATTTTTGTTAACCTGCTTTACGTTTTCTTCCTTCTTTACTTCATTTGCTTTATGAGACTTATCAGCCTTCTTAGCTTCCTTGGCTTTCTTAGTTTCCTTGGTTTTCTTAGCTTCCTTGGTTTCCTTAACTTCCTTTTCATCCTTAGTATCTTCTGCTTCGATCAAATCAGTATCTTCAGCCTTAGGGGCATCCTCTTCTATATTAGAAGCTGCATCTGCTTCGGCATCCTCTTCTATATCAACCTGTTCCGTATTTCTATATATGATTGCTTCATCATTAGATGCAAGCTGATTTATGCCGAATGTACCTGCAAGTGACAATACCAGTGAACATAAAGTTACGATTATCTTTTTCATTATTAATACCTCCTATATGGTGTCTGTCTTGCTGCTCCTTAAGACTACCATAGTAGAACATCGGCTTCAACCGTTAATTAATGGAGGACTCCCTAATTACTGGAGATTAATTGGATTGTTTTACACAATATCCTTCTATTTTATGTAATTATATTTTCTTTTTTTATCCATGTTTATCATTGTTAAACCCTAATATCATAAGGCTTTACGCAATATGGTATATATTGTTATGTACTACGGGTGGGTTGTTTATACTAAGAATTGTCCGACAGTATCCTGACAGAATTTTATTTCATTTATTTTAATTATTTGTTACATTTATATTAATTAATAATGTTTTCTCCCAAATATTAGGCCAATTCTTAATTTATATTACACATTTGTATTGAATAAATCCTGTCAATCTACTCACACTAATACAGAACTCTGCTGTAAAGTCAGCTTTTAAGCACACTGTTATGAAAGGAGAATATTAATCAATAATGGACAGATATAACGATAATAAAGCCACACCGACGAAGAGAACCGGTGTAAAGAATGATAATGATGATAAAAATAAGATTACATCGATTACACCGGAAATAACACAGCCTAATCCTTCCAGCGCTACCCCGACTATTCCGTCTGAAATGCCTGCCCGTGAAATAAAATAATACCATATAATTAAGGAGCATATCCTATCCCTATTATCAAATAAGGTATACAGACATGCTCCTTCTTATCTATAATTACTCTGTCTTTGAATCTCTTAAGATTCTTCTTAAAAATTCTCTTGTTCTTTCCTGCTTAGGATTATTAAATATTTCCTCGGGTGTTCCTTCTTCGGTAATAACGCCTTGGTCCATGAATACCACCCTGTCAGCCACCTCTCTGGCAAATCCCATCTCATGAGTTACAACCAGCATGGTTAATCCGCTCTTGGCAAGATCCTTCATAACATTCAGTACTTCTCCTACCATCTCGGGATCAAGGGCCGATGTTGGCTCATCAAACAGCAGTACATCCGGCTCCATAGACAACGCCCTGGCTATAGCAACCCTTTGCTTCATTCCTCCGGAAAGCTGTCTGGGTTTTGCATTTATAAATTGGTCCATACCAACAACCTTAAGAAACTTCATTGCTGTCTTTTCTGCTTCATCCTTACTGCGGTTAAGAACCTTCATCTGTGCAATCGTACAGTTACTGAGCACGTTATGATTATTAAAAAGGTTGAACTGCTGGAACACCATTCCAAGCTTTGTTCTATATGCATAAACATCATGCTTATTGTCCAAAACACTCTTACCGTTATAAATAATTTCCCCGCCGGTTGGCTTCTCCAGTAAATTAATACATCTGAGAAGAGTGGATTTACCTGAACCCGACGAACCGATTATACATACCACTTCACCCTTATTAACCGAGAAATTTATATCCGATAATATTTCATTTGCACCAAACCATTTGCTTAAATGGCGAACTTCTATTATTTTATCCATAAATCTGCCCTCCTCTAAGCCTAATAGCCGGTCTGCCCGGTCTTCTTTGCAATATCTTCAGGTCTGGTTACCTGCATCTGATTACCGGGAATTACGTTAAAATTCTCAGGACCATCCATCTTCTTTTCAATAAACCTAAGAATTCGCGTTACTGTCAATGTCATTATAAGATATACAATACAGGCTATCAAGAAAGGCTCAAAGAAGCGGAATACATTTCCTGTAATAGAGCTTGTTTGGAAAAACAGCTCTGAAACGGATATAACATTTAAAACAGAACTGTCCTTTATATTAATAACAAACTCATTACCCATAGCAGGTAATATATTTCTTACAACCTGTGGCAGTACCACGTATAGCATGGTCTTAACATGATTCATACCCAGAGCATGAGCCGCCTCAAACTGCCCTCTGTCGATTGAGATGATTCCTCCGCGGACAATCTCAGAGGTGTATGCACCTGTATTAATTGATACTATAAATATACCCGCAAACATCTTATCCATATTGATGTTAAAAAGCATAAGTGACCCATAATAAATAACCATTGCCTGCACAATCATAGGTGTTCCTCGAAACACCTCAACATATACTGTTAGAATTATATTGACTATCTTTATAAGAATTCTTTTAACAGGGTTTTCAGACAGGGGTATGGTACGAATCGTACCTATAATTAATCCAATGATGGCTCCGAGGATTGTACCTATAATGGATATATATAAGGTTACCCCTGCACCCCGAAGAAACATTGGCCAATATTCCACGATAATTTTAACAAACCACTTCCACGTCATAAAGCCTACACCAAGCCTTTCTAATTGCTAAACATAAAAGCCGGAGGCTATCCTAAATGCCGAAATGCTCCCGGACAGCCTCCATGCCAATTTAGTTATTCAGATACCGGTTGATTTTTAATTGCCTCATCCATTATCCTGATTCTCTCATCATTAGATATTGTAGCCAGAATCTTATTGATATCTTCTCTTAATTCACTGTCTTTTACCAAGCCTACCGCAATTGCCGTATCATCCGGCGATGTCTCAAAGCCGTCTTCGAATATTACCATTGCAAATTTGTCATTGGCAGTGGTGGCACTCACTCCCTCAGGACGTTCAGATACATAACCGTCGATCGCACCTGATTCTAAAGCAACCCGCATCGCTGTGAAATTATTCATAGCCGTCTGTTTGTCAACACCTTCGATTTGATCAATTACAGTATAATGGAATGTATTAAGCTGTGCCGTAATCTTTGCTCCGGCAAAATCCGAAAGCTTAGTGGCATTCTCATATGCGCCGCCCTTTTTCACTACCATTACAAGATCAGATTCATAATAGTTATCTGAAAAATCAATGGATTCCTTCCTCTCTTCTGTCGGAGACATACCTGCGATTATGGCATCAATCTTGCCTGATACCAATGCCGGCAACAAGCCGTCCCAATCCGTCTTAACGATAACCAGTTCCTTGCCTAATCCGTCTGCTATCTTTTTAGCAATCTCAACATCATAGCCTCCGGCATACTCCTTAGCTCCATCAATGGGTACCGCACCTTTGGAATCGTCAATCTGTGTCCAGTTAAACGGAGGATAATCTGCCTCCATCCCCACTCTAAAGACACCCTCATCCTTCTTCTTGCCACATGCTACGGCAAGCATCATCACCAATACGGTAATAATTAATAATACTGCTTCTCTCCTTCTCATAAAATCCTCCTCTTATTAATACAAAACCCGTGAGTGCGCATCCTTACGGAGCATTTTTATTGAATAGGACGTTCTTTCCTATGCAATAAAATAACCTGAGAATCTATCTCAGGTTGGTTTACGTTCCTGTCCTCAACCCCTGAATGAGATAGCACAACTCATAAAGCCGGGTAAGCTTTATGAGACAGTCCTGCAGCTCTTAACTGCAGGCCCAGCAAATAATACCGAGTATATTATAAGCTTCGGCGATATTTCCTTCTCTATAGCCTCATTGCTTCTCAGGCTCCACTATAGACTGTTAAATACCGCGCCTCTACCCCACTGCAAAAGTGAGGCTAAACTTATTAAGTTAATGATGCTATAAGTCTACAACATCCCCACATATATGTCAACAAATATCGTATACTGCCATTTTAAACTAAATAAAGTATTTAGCTTGAAAATTATCGTGAGTAATCGAAAACACGAATGGATTCAATTATTACAGGCTCTGCCGGAATTCCGTTATCCTCATCAATAAGCTCTACCCCTGCCACCGCGTCAAGTACATCATATCCTTCATATACCTGGCCAAATACGGTATGACTTTCAAATAGCCAGGGCGTACCGCCTTTCTTACCATAGTTCTCTATGGCCTTACTGTTAAACTCAACATTATACATTAGTTCGATCCTAGCAAGAGTAGCCTGATCATAGGTGTTATCTGACTGCACAATAAAGAACTGGCTACCATTGGTATTAGGACCGGAATTAGCCATGCAAAGTGCACCACGGTATGGGTGCAGATTTTCATCAAACTCGTCCTCAAAATCCTCTCCCCATATGCTTTCTCCACCGGTACCGGTTCCGTTAGGGTCACCTCCCTGAATCATAAAATCATCAATAATCCTATGGAAGGTAAGTCCATCATAATAACCGTTCCTAGCATGGGTAATAAAATTCTCTACTGCTTTCGGTGCTTCTTTCTTAAAGAACTTAACATATATGGAGCCATAGCCCTGTATATTTATTTCAGCGACGGTTTCGCCTTCCTTTGGCTCTTTAAACTGCTTATCTGCTTTACTGCAGCCCATCATCATAAAGACAGAGACAGTCATAATAAATATCAAAAGTACTCTTTTCATTTATTTCTCCTCCGTATTGTTTATTCATTATTTAATCTTTACCATGATATAAGCATTGATATTTTGATATTCACTGGTATCCCATATTTCGTAGCTTAGGGTTTTAACTACAATATAAAGAACTACGTTATCATTCTCACTAATAAATTCCGCCTCGTCCCTTGAAATATCACCAAAACGCGGTTCCCTGTCCATAAATCTTTCAAAAATACTGTCTAAGGAATATCTGATAAGCTCGTTATCCTGACCATCCCTAAGAACAATATCACCTATCCCGTTCTCGCCCTCCTGCTTTATGGAATAGCCATCGTATTCCAAGTAGGTAATCTCAGAGGATGAACGCTGATCGACTCTATATAAGTCAGCCTCAACAAAGATATCATAGTCCGATATATCTATCGGTGTCCATTGGGCTAAAAAAAGCCTCCATGAATCCGGCATCTCTGTTTCAGGAATATTGCCAAACTGATTAAATCCGAATGTCTTCTGAAAATCATAATTTTCATAATAATCATGAAGCCAGTTTATATCCTTAAGATAATCCATTCTGCTTAAGTATCTGACCGAATTAATAATTATCTGCTTATCCTCATCTGCAATATTCGCATTAGGCACAATCTTATCATCTTTAAGCATTTCATTCTTTTCCAGAACATTCGATAAACGATTTATCTGATTATATTTACTTATCGTAAATGCATCTGTCGGCGGAAGAATTGAAATCAATGACAGAGCAATAAGGATGGGAGCAATTACATTGTTCTTATGATTTGGTCTAATACTAAATATAAATGCAGATACAGTAGCAAAGATACCGAACATAATCACATAATATCTACCGCTGGTTATTCCCAGTTCTCCAATCTTGAGTGATGAGGATATTGTCTGAAACAATACAACCGGAATCATTACCTTAGGAAATATTTTTATAAAATATACTGCCGGCTTGCTGCGTATTACCGAGGCCAGTAAATATACTACAATAACCGTTATAGAAAAGGTAACCAATAACGGCTCCATCAGATTATCCTTCCAAAAGTCGCCTGTTATATTCATTATGACATATAGTAAAAGTATAACAGTGAAAATAGCAGTAATAGGAATGATAATATATGAAATTAATCCTTCTAAGAACTTCGAGGGTCTGATAGCATTACTAACCTGCTGCGTAAATTCATCATCAATATCCACACTATCATCCGTATTTAAATCATTGCCACTATCTGCTTCTGTCTTTTCTTTATTCTTAGAGCATTTAGGATATATAGGGATTAATGACAGAAAATGAATAGGAGCATATACATATCCAATAATATTACCGACATGGGCATAGGCTTCTGAGTCTATGTTTACAATAAGCATATCAATTGCCATTATAATCAGAGCCATACCTAAAAACAGTACCGTGGAATATAAAGCCACAGTAAAGAACGACTTAAATATCACCATGAAGCTTTCGCTAAATCCAAATCTGGATCTTATGGATGGTATCCATATAAACCCAATGAGAATAATAAATAACAGAACAGTTGTCTTTACCGCATGCTCCGAACTGAAATTCTTAATCCAGAATTCCACAGTCAGATAGTAAAGTATTGCTCCTATAACTGCAGTACCTGCAAAAATTAATCTTATCAACCTGCCGTGGCAGAACCGTTCATATATTATCTGCAGCACCATAAATAAAACGGCACCTAATGCAAAAGTAAATAGTAACTTAGCTAAATCATCTATATCATTTGTGCTTATGCTATACGATGTAAATACTGCTGAAAGCAAAAAAAACATTATAGTAATCGGATATCGATTTATCGTAGAGGTAAAACCCCTTAGGGCAGTTTTTAACTTGTCTTTTTTCCTCATAATGCACCTCCTTTGATAAAGTATATCATATCAGTTATACTGTGCCAATATACAAATATATAACCTCATAAAACCACGATAATAACAAATTTTGCTGTGGCTTTATGAGGCCGTATAAATTCTATGCTTTAATTATATAATATTACTCTTTCTCTAATATATTGTCTCTTCCAACGGGTAATATAATTGCTAATATAATTCCCGCTATGGCTGCTAACGCAAGTCCGGATATGCTTACCGTATCACTGATAGGTATGCTGTCACATCCGATTCCTAATACAAATATTACCGCTGCAATCATAAGATTTCTGCTGTTTCCGAAATTAAGTCTGGAATTAACAAGAATACGTACTCCTACCGATGAAATCATACCGTATAGAACAATACTTATTCCTCCGGTTACAGGTGTCGGAATACTGGTAACAAGACCACCGAACTTACCTATAATACCTAATACCACAGCAATTACGGCAGCTATACGAATTACGAAAGGATCATAGTTTTTGGTTACGGCAAGTACGCCTGTATTCTCACTGTAAGTGGTATTAGCAGGTCCTCCCAGTAATCCTGCCCATGCAGTTGCTATACCGTCGCCCAGAAGTGTTCTATGTACTCCCGGATCATCCATAAAGTTCTTGCCGCAGACAGCACCGTTAGTAGTTATATCTCCAATATGCTCTATTAATGTAACCAAAGCTATTGGAGCAATAGCCAAAATCGCATCCAATTCAAAGGTTGGTAATAAGAATACCTGCGCTCTGATATTTTCATCCAATAGTGAGATAAAGTTTGCATTTCTGACAGGCGAAAAATCTACAAGTCCAAGAGGTATGCATACAATATATCCGACTACTATTGCAAATAATATCGGCATGAGGTTATATATACCTTTGGCGAATACCGAAATCCCGATACAAACAGCAAGCACAATAACCGTAACCAGAACAGCTTTTAAGCTAAACACACTCTCACCAGCCTCGTTGGGAAGATAAAATGCACTATTTATTGCAACTCCGCTCAATCTTAATCCAATAACAACAATAATCGGTCCTGTAACGATTGGAGGTAAAAGTTTATTAACCTTTTCATATCCCAGAAGTTTTATAAGGATTGCAAAAAGTACGTAGACCAATCCTGCAACAATGATAGCGCCTTTAACGGCTGCCAGTTTAGGCATGAAATCAGCATCCCCTATTCTTGAATCACCTAATACAGCCATGATTCCAACCATAAAAGCAAAACTTGAACCCAAAAAAACAGGAACCTTCTTTTTTGTTATCAAGTGAAATAACAAGGTTCCTGTTCCTGCACAAAATAGTGTAATTGATGTATCTAGCCCTGTCAATGCGGGTACCAATACCGTAGCACCAAACATAGCCAATACATGCTGTAGACCAAGTATGATTTTTTTGTGTAGTGATGATTTCTCTCCCATATCTTTCTCCTTTGAAATTTTTTTTAACCTTATCTATAATACTGTATTTTGGTAAATAAATCAAGAGTTAAATAAAAATTATTCCTCTTACAAAACCGGGGTGGATAAGATTATCCTTCCCCGGTTTTTAATTAGATTATATAGTCATACCATCCAAATCAGCTTTCCTTCGCTTATTCGGAAAAACTATAGGAATATATATTTTAGTATAAATAATACTGCCAAGACATACATTAGAACGCTTATCTTCTTCTCTTTAGCTTTTCCTGTTACTAAGTTGATTATTACATATGAGATAATTCCAACAGCGATACCCTCAGAAATACTATACATAAAAGGCATAGCAATTAAGCAGAGAAATGCGGGTATTGCTTCTGACATATCTGCAAAATCAATCTTAAGTATTGATCCTAACATATAGAAGCCTACAACGATAAGTGCAGGTGCTGTCGCAAATGCAGGAATCGCAAGGAAAATGGGAGATAAAAATACCGAGAGACCAAATAACACAGCCACAACAATTGATGTCAGACCGGTTCTTCCTCCTTCGGATACTCCGGTAGCACTCTCTACATAGGTTGTTACTGTAGATGTACCAAGAGAAGCTCCGGCTACTGTTCCCACCGCATCTGCCATAAGTGCTCCTTTAATTCGGGGCAGCTTGCCATCCTTGTCCAACATATCGGATTTTGAAGCAACACCTATTAAAGTGCCGAGTGTATCAAATACGTCAACAAATAAGAAAGCAAATACTACCACTACGAAGTCAAGAGAGAGAATATTTGAAAAATCCATCTTGAAAGCTACATCACCGATTGCTGATAACTGTAATCCACCTGAAAAATCAGGGAACATGGAATAGAAACCGGCAGCCGGATCTACAACATAAAGTCCTGTAACCTCACATATGATTCCAAGAATCCATGTTGCAAGGATACCAAGCAAAATTCCGCCCTTAACCTTTTTGATTAGCAGTATTGATGTAATAATAACGCCAACGATTGCCAGAATAACACTTACATTTGCGGTTTGTGTTACGCCCTCAGCATGGAATGAATGGAATTGAACTAATGTAGCAGGATTGCCCTCAACAATTCCTCCATTCTGCAGACCAATAAATGCAATAAACAAACCGATTCCACCGCCTACGGCAAGCTTTAAGGTCATAGGGATAGAATTAAATATGGCTTCACGCACATTCGTCAAGGAAAGTATAATAAAGATTATACCTTCGATAAATACTGCTGCCAAAGCAACCTTCCATGAATAACCCATGGCCAGCACTACAGTATAAGCAAAATATGCATTCAATCCCATTCCCGGAGCCAATGCAAACGGATAGTTGGCTAAAAGTGCCATTAATAAAGTAGCAAGACATGAGGCTATAGCTGTTGCTAAGAATACTCCGCTGGGATTCATCCTGGCCGAACCCTCAAGTCCAAGAATGTCATTAAAAGCAGTCATGGTACTTGGATTTACAGCAAGTATATACGCCATGGTCATAAATGTCGTTAATCCTGCCAGTACTTCTGTTCTTACATTTGTCTTGTTTTCCTTCAACTTGAAAAATCTCTCTAACATATGCTTCCTCCCACGTAACCTTATATTTAATTATTTATTACTAAATAATTGTAGCAAATGCGATTCAAATTTACAAGAACAGCACTTATTATAATTATTAATAATATTTATTAAGATTCGTTTTCTTCTTCCTTAGCATTGTCCTCAATTACCTTCTGCTGAACATCCGACGGAGCTTGCTCGTATCTTGAGAATTCATAAGAATATTCACCTATACCGCCCGTCATGGAGCGAAGATCGGTAGAATATCCATGTAACTCAGACAGAGGAATGTCAGCAACGATTTCCTGCTTACCGTTCACAGGATTCATACCTAATACACGGCCACGTCTTTTATTGAGATCACCCATTATATCACCGGTGAATTTGTCAGGAACAACCACCTTCAGGGATACAATCGGCTCTAAGAGAACGGGGGAAGCCTCCATAAAGCCCTGCTTGAAAGCTAATATGGTAGCCAGTCTAAACGCCATCTCTGAGGAGTCTACCGGATGATAGGATCCGTCCACCAATGTAGCCTTAATACCTACGACAGGATAACCGGCCAAGGGACCCTTAAGAACACTGTCTGCAATTCCCTTTTCTACTGCAGGGAAATAGTTCTTAGGTACAGCGCCGCCAAATATCTTTTCCTCAAATACATATGCAGTCTCCAGATCGCCGGATGGCTCGAATTCCATGGCAACATCACCATATTGTCCGTGTCCGCCTGACTGCTTCTTATGTTTACCACGTACGCTTGACTTTTTACGGATAGTCTCACGATATGGCACTCTTGGCTTCATAACTTCAATTTCAACCTTATATTTTGAGAAAAGCTTACTTACTGCCACATCAATATGCTGCTCACCTATACCGTAAAGAAGTGTCTGTCTGTTCTCGGTATCATTTACAACCTTTAAGGTTAAATCCTCATCCATCAGTTTGGCAAGAGCCTGTGATACCTTATCATCGTCTCCCTTATTCTTTGTCTTATAGCGAACATAGGTATAAGGAGTCGATAACTCTATGGGATCATACTGAATCGGATTTGCCTTTGTTGACAATGTATCGCCTGTGACAGTTTCGGAAAGCTTACCAAGTGCACCGATATCTCCGGCGTGTAATTCGCTTACCTCCATCTGCTCCTTTCCGCGAAGGACATAAATCTTATTAGCCTTCTCATCCGTATCTTTATTGGTATTGTACAGAGGCGTATCGTTCTTTAATACGCCGGAGCACACCTTAAACAATGAAAATTTACCGATAAACGGGTCAGCAATGGTCTTAAATACTCTTGCTGAAAAAGGCTTACTGGCATCATAATTACCTTCAAAGACTTCACCGGTATTGACATTCTTACCTGAAATTGTCTTCTTGGTAGGGTCAGGGAAGTATTTCTCAATAGCCTGCATAAGCATTGTGGTTCCCTGTGCATTTATGCCTGAACCTATAAGAACCGGAACAACAGAACCATCTATTACATTAGTTCGAAGTGCTTGGGAAATTTCTTGTTGTGTAAATTCTTCGCCGCTAAAATACTTGTCCATTAATTCTTCATTGGTTTCAGCTACTGCCTCAAGTAGAATTTCTCTGAACTTCGAAAGATTTTCCATCACATATTCAGGGATTTCACATTCTTCATAATTACTGCCTGTTGTAAATTTTCTTCCTGCCATCTTTACAACATTTACAAAACCTACGAACTTCTCATTCTCTCTAATCGGCACATGGAACGGTGCAATCTTATTACCATACAGCTCTACAAGCTGATCAACCACTTCACTAAAGCTGGCATTATCAACATCCATATCTGTAACAAAAAACAATCTGGGTAAATTATACTTTTCACAATATTCCCATGCCTTTATAGTGCCTACCTCGACACCGGATTTGGCAGAGACAACTATAACCGCTGCATCGGCTGCAGCCATTGCTTCTTCAACTTCACCCACAAAGTCAAAATATCCGGGTGTGTCCAAAAAGTTAATTTTAATGTCTTCATATTCAATCGGTACTAAAGTTGTACTTATGGAGAATAACCTTTTCTGCTCTTCTTTATCATAATCACTGATTGTATTCCCCTCTTCAACCTTACCTTGACGCTTAATGATTCCTGTTGAGTACGCCATGGCTTCGACCAGAGTGGTCTTGCCACAGCTTCCGTGGCCTAACAAAACAACATTGCGGATTTTTTCCGAAGTATAAACCTTCATACCATTTTCCTCCATTACATTATTTAGTAAGTAGTCGAGTAATAAACAAGTCATTGTTCTTACCCAGCTTTACCTCTTTGTCTATTTTACTAAATTAAATCAATGATTACAATAGCTATGTGGAATAATTCACAAAATCTTTGTTTAATGCGTTAAACCGTAACGCTTTAAACACTTACAGTATTGACATTAATTTTAATAAAGAGTATAATCGGTTGCAAACACAATTTACCGGTACCAGGTACCGACATAAAAGGAGTAATAAAATGATTATTGTAATGAAGCCAAGGGCTAAACAAGAATCGATAGAACGAATAAAATCACTTATAGAAGAAAGAGGCTTATATGCACACATATCAGCCGGACACGAGGTTACAATCATCGGAGTTGTGGGTGATAAGGCCAAGCTTATGGATCAGAATCTGGAGATCTATGAAGAAGTGGACAAAATTGTTGCTGTCACCGAAAGCTACAAGCTTGCCAACAGAAAATTTCACCCGGAGCCTACCGTTGTAAATGTAGGAAACATAACCATAGGCGGTGATACTCTGGTAATCATGTCGGGTCCCTGTGCCGTCGAAAGCAGACAACAGCTTCTCGCAACGGCCCATGCCATCAAGAAGGCGGGGGCACATATCCTTCGTGGCGGCGCATACAAGCCAAGAACCTCGCCTTATGCCTTCCAGGGTCTTGAGGAGGAGGGCTTAAGATACATGAAGGAAGCCCGGGATGAAACCGGTCTCCCCGTTGTATGTGAGGTTACCAGCTTAGATGCAATAGAATCGGCGGTCAAATATGTCGATATGTTGCAGATAGGTGCAAGAAATATGCAGAACTTCTATCTTCTTAAGGAAGCAGGTAAAACCGGTCTTCCGGTCCTGTTAAAGAGAGGACTCTCCGCAACTATTGATGAATGGCTGAATGCAGCGGAATATATTGTTGCCGAGGGTAATCCAAATGTAGTGCTGTGTGAGAGAGGAATCCGTACATTCGAAACGGCCACAAGAAACACTTTGGATATAAGTGCAGTTCCGGTAGTGAAAGCAAAAAGCCATCTGCCCATTATCGTCGACCCGAGTCATGCGACCGGAGTTAGGTCCTATGTGAAATCACTGTCATTGGCAGCCGTTGCGGCCGGGGCTGACGGACTTATGATTGAAACCCATCCGGATCCATCCAGTGCACTAAGTGACGGCCCTCAGTCTCTGTCCTTCGATCAATTTGACGACTTAACCAAAGGGCTAAGACCCCTTGTCTCATTGTTAGGGAAAAGGTTATAATAATATAAAGTGAAATTATTAGAAATAATAAGGTAGAATTAGGAGAATTAATATGGATGCTGACTTTGGTATTAATAAAATAGGTTTTATCGGCTTCGGCTTAATCGGAGGCTCTATCGCCAAGGCGATAAAAGTCATGCATCCTAATACCGTTTTATGCGCCTATGATTATCATAATGGTGAACCCGGTGGTGATTTGGATAAAGCCGTCGCTGATAAAATACTCGACTACTCATCGAATGAGTTTGCAGAATTGTTTTCAGACTGCGACATTATATTTCTTTGCGCCCCGGTATTGGCTAATATCTCCTATCTGTCAAAACTTAAGTCCATCGTAAAATCCTCATGTATCATAACCGACGTCGGAAGTGTAAAGGGAAACATTCATGAGGCTGTAAATGATTTGGATATGCAGGATTTGTTTATAGGAGGACATCCCATGACCGGCTCCGAAAAGACCGGATACACCAACTCCTATGCCTTACTTTTGGAGAATGCGTACTATATTCTGACGCCTACCGAAAATACGCCACACGCCAAGCTAAACAGGCTTATTACCCTTGTCGAGGAGATGGGCTCGATTCCGATTCTCCTTTCTCCAAAGGAGCATGATGAAATCACAGCGGCAATTAGTCATCTGCCCCATATCATAGCGGCTCAGCTGGTAAATCTCATCAGAGAATCCGATAATATGTCGGAGAAAATGAAGCAGCTTGCAGCAGGAGGATTTAAGGATATTACCAGAATAGCATCTTCCTCCCCAAAAATGTGGCAAAACATCTGCCTGACCAATGCCAATGTTATTAAGGACATACTAGACAGTTATATCGAATCCCTTAAAAACGTCTCCGATGCCTTAGTTAAAATGGATGGAAAGTATCTGTATGATATGTTTGACTTCGCCGGTGAATACAGAAACAGTATCCCTAATAAATCCATCGGTCTTATTCACAGAGTGTTCGAGATTTATATTGATGTTATAGATGAGGCGGGCACCATAGCTACAATAGCCACTTTACTGGCAAAGAATCAGATCAGTATCAAAAACATAGGAATCATCCATAACAGGGAATTTGAAGAGGGTGTTCTTAGAATAGAGTTTTATGATGAGAAATCAGAAGGCGAAGCCAAAACCCTTCTTAAAGACTACAATTATCATGTATACGAAAGATAGATATTTACATGTAATACTAATATTAAGGAGTCAGTATGATTGTTAAAAGAACAGGTCCGTTAAAAGGAACCATGACAGTCCCCGGTGATAAATCCATATCCCATAGGGCCATCATGCTGGGAGCGCTGTCTGAAGGAATTACAGAGATTAATAATTTCCTGATGGGTGAAGATTGTCTTTCAACCATCTCCTGTTTTAGACGGCTTGGAATATCCATTGAAATAGCAGGTAATAACAGAGTAACGGTTCATGGTAAGGGCTTAGATGGTCTTATGGCACCTAACGATGTACTTGATGTGGGAAACAGCGGAACCACCATACGGCTGCTTTCAGGAATTTTGTGTGGACAGAAATTCTCCTCGGTAATAACAGGCGATTCTTCCATTCAACAACGTCCTATGGGCAGAATTATAACTCCCCTAAATCAGATGGGCGCAGATATTAAGAGTGTCAGTGAAAATCAAAAAGCACCTCTGATAATAAACGGCACGCATTTCAATGGCCTAAAAGGAATTCATCATCATTCTCCGGTTGCCTCGGCGCAGATAAAATCCTGTGTTCTTCTTGCAGGCCTTTATGCCGACAATGAAACAAAGGTAACTGAGCCTGCTCTTTCCAGAAACCATACGGAGCTTATGCTTTCTGAATTTGGGGCTTCGGTGACGGTAAATAATTACACAGCCTCAGTCCTGCCAAGACCAAGGCTTACAGGCCGAAAAATAAGAGTTCCCGGAGACATTTCATCTGCGGCATATTTTATAGCTGCGGCGTTGATAGTGCCAAATTCCGAATTACGAATAGAGAAAGTAGGTATAAATCCCACCCGTGACGGCATAATTAATGTGTGCCGCATGATGGGGGGCGATATTAATCTTGAAAATATAAGAAAAGACGGCGGAGAATATGTAGCCGATATTCTTGTCAGACACAGTAATCTAAAGGGAATTGAAATCTGTGGAAGCATAATCCCAACCCTTATAGATGAAATCCCGATAATAGCTGTACTCTCCTGCTTCGCAGAAGGAAAAACGATCATAAAGGACGCCTGGGAATTAAGGGTTAAAGAATCTGACCGGATAGAGGTTATGGTAAGAAACCTGTCGAATATGGGAGCCGATATTACTGCAACCGAAGACGGTATGATTATAAACGGTGGCAGAACTCTTCACGGTACCGTCATAGACAGTAAGAAGGATCATAGAATAGCCATGTCATTTGCAGTTGCAGGGCTCGTCGCCGACGGAGAAACAAATATCATTGATGACGAGTGTGTTAATATTTCATATCCCGGGTTTTTTGAGGCTATTGCACAATAGCCCTCAAAATCACTCGAACTGTGAATGATACAGTTTATAATAAAATCCCTTCTTTTTCATTAATTCTTTATGGGTTCCTTGTTCTACTACGTCTCCTTCGTTAATTACCAGTATATTATCTGCACCCTGAATGGTCGAAAGTCTATGGGCAATGACAAAGCAAGTCTTGTCCTCCATAAGCTTTCGCATCGCCTTTTGAATCTTGATTTCTGTTCGGGTGTCTACATTGGAGGTAGCCTCATCGAGTATAAGCATCTTGGCATCGAGAAGCATGGCTCGTGCTATAGTAAGAAGCTGCTTCTGACCCTTGGAAATATTCATCCCCTCCTCGTTAATAATGGTGTTATACCCATCCGGCAGACGTCTGATATACGAATGAATACCTGCCATCTTAGCCGCCTCTATAACCTCTTCCATAGTAGCATCCTCTTTACCATATGCGATATTGTCATAAATACTACCCGAGAACAGCCATGTGTCCTGTAGTACCATAGCATATGACTTTCTTAGGCTTTTTCTTGTCACATCTCTGATATCGTTCCCATCCACATATATATTGCCGTCCCATATATCATAGAATCTCATCAATAGATTGATAATCGTTGTCTTTCCTGCTCCCGTAGGCCCAACTATGGCAGTCAGACTTCCCGGGATAGCATGTATGAATAAATTCTTGATTATAATCTTATCCTTAAGATATCCGAATGATACGCCTTCAAGCTTTACATCTCCGCCGATGTCTGCAAGTTCCTTTGCATCATCCTTATCGACAGGCTCCGGCGCTTCCTCCATAAGCCTAAACACTCTCTCGGCTGCTGCCATAGCAGACTGAAGTTCACTGATTATATTGGCCGTCTCATTAATGGGACCCGAAAATTTTCGGCTGTATTGTACGAATGACGATATATTACCGAGGCTCATTCTTTCAAATAGATATAAAATGGCTCCGAATACAATAATTAGGGATAAGGAAAGGTTATTAATAAAACCAACAGTAGGCCCCATAATGCTCCCATAATAATCCGCCTTATAGTGAGCATCAACAGCTTCGGTGTTAAACTTGTTAAACCTTTCAGTAACGGCATTCTCGGCGGCATATGCCTTAATTGTCATCTGCCCCGATACCATTTCTTCAACGAATCCGTTAAGCTCTCCCAGTTTTGACGATCGCCTTCTAAATAACGGGCGAACCTTTCTTGCCATGTATCTTGTGTACAGTAAGGACAGAGGTATGGTAACGAGCATAACAAGTACGAGGACGGGTGATATTATAATCATCATAATTAATGAGCCCAATACCGTTATCGTGCTGGCACATACCTGAATCAAGTCTGATGATAATGAGGTGTTTATTGTATCAATATCATAGGAAAACTTACTTATTATATCACCGACCTGATGCTTATCAAAGTAGCTGATAGGAAGTTCCACAAGCTTATTAAATACATCCTCTCTCATCTTCTTTACAATCTTCTGACTCAGACGAATCATAAGAATGGATAATATATATGATAGTGCGGACGATACAATATAGAAAAGTACCATCCATTTTGCGTAATAAAATACTGTCGTAAATATAACCATACCCTCACCGGGCTCGATGGCATCTATAGCCTGACCCGAAAGCATCGGTCCGATAAGTGCAAATATGTTACTCCCCAGAGCAAGCAATATGGCTATAATCAAATGAACTCTATAATGAGATACATAATGCCAAAGCCCCTTAAGGACATATTTGGTATCCTTGGGCTTCTCATTCTTTTCACTTATCCTTCGGGGACCACCACGTGCTGCTGCCAAATCGTCACCTCATTTCATTGTAGTTCAAACTGAGACTGATATATTTCCTGATATACGTCACAGGATTCCATTAATTTCTCATGGCTTCCATAGCCTACCATACGGCCGTCCTCCAACACCAGTATATTATCAAGCTTCATAACCGAACTAATCCTCTGTGCAATAATAATGCTTGTAGTATCCTTGTGTTTTTCTCTTATGGCTTTTCTAAGCATGGAATCTGTCTTATAATCCAAAGCACTGGATGAATCATCCAGTATAATTATCTCAGGATTCCCTGCGAGGGCTCTGGAAATAAACAGTCTCTGCTTTTGTCCTCCGCTGAGATTACTTCCCTTGATGGATAACTTAAAGTCCAGCTTCTGCTCATACTCATCTATGAAGGAGGCGGCCTGTGCATCCCTTACCGCATCCATAGCCTGTTCTTTTGTTATCCCTCTGCCAAGATTTATATTTTCGTATATACTGTCTGCAAAAAGGACATCATTCTGAAATGCCACACCGAATTTCATCCTAAGGGTCTGCTTATCTATGCTTCTTATATCTGTCCCATTAATTCTTATACTGCCGCTACCGACATCATAAAAACGCATCAGTAAATGTATCAGGGTAGTTTTTCCGGAACCCGTTGAACCGATTATACCTAAGCTCTCTCCCTTTCTTATACCAAAGCTGACATTGGTTATGCATGGCTCCTTAGCGTAGGAAAAGCTTACATCATCGAACTCTATATGATACTCGGAATCCGTAGACGGTAACTCCATCTCGTGTAAGTCCTCCTCCGTATCAAGCACCTCCTCAATACGTATAGCCGAAGCCGTCGCCCTTGAAAGAATTATAAAAATTCTGGTTATCGCCATTACGGCGTGAAGCATAATCATAAAATATGATAAGAAAGCTACGATTTTTCCGGGTTCAGATGCTCCGCTGTTAACTCTGTAAGCTCCCACTACGACAACCAGTGTTAATCCTATGTTGAGCAAGAGGTTCATGGTAGGATGTGTTAAAGCCATTAAGGTTCCGGCCTCTATCTCCTTATCCACTACATCCTGATTGGCTGCATAAAATCTATTCTTTTCATATTTACCCTTTGACAGGGCCTTAATAACCCTGACACCGGTAATATTTTCCCTGACTACTCTGGTCATCTTGTCGGTGGTTTCCTGAAGCTTTGTGTATAATGGTATTCCTTTCTTTGAAACAAAAAAGACAATGAGTGAAAGAAACGGAAAGACAGCCACAAGAA
Source organism: Clostridiales bacterium (assembly GCA_012523775.1). GTDB lineage: Bacteria > Bacillota > Clostridia > Lachnospirales > Lachnospiraceae > Mobilitalea. The sequence continues at coordinate 24,607 of JAAYTK010000076.1, forward strand.
TCAAAGTAAGCACCGGCTCCAGGGTACTTGTTATTATGATACCTCCGATTAATATAATCGGTGCCCTCACACCTATTCTTTGCATCATACCTATCATATGATGAATATTATAGGTATCGGTAGTCATGCGGGCTTCGAGAGACGGTATGGTAAAATAGTTTAACTGTCTTCCGGAAAGGCTCAATATCTTTTCAAAAAGGTCATGGCGCAAAGCCTCGGTAGTATCCCTTGCCACCTTGGCCGCCATACGGTTTGCAATAACGTTAAAGGTTCTTGCTCCAACTGACAGAGCAATCATTACAAGCCCCCATAATAAAATCATATTTAACTCATTAAGCGGAATTATATCATCTATAATAAACGCCAACACCCATGGAAGACCCAGATCCATGAATGTACCCAACACCTTAATTAATAATCCAACTGCCATTTTAAAATAGAAAGGTTTTAAATATGCGAATACTCTCTTCAATCTTTTTCCTCCGTAGGATTGAATTTTTGATACAAATATAATCTTATCACTTGTCCCAATAAATAGTCAAGAAAACAAAGATAAAGGAGATACACCTCCTGATAACCCAGGAACATCTCCTTTATCTGTACTTATATTATTATTTAATATCCCATAAAAGCATTAGCTAACATTAGTTTAATACGATTTAACTGATTTACCGCAGATATTCCCGGATCATAGTCAATAGGAATGATATTGGCAGACGGATAGAGCTCCTTAACGGGCTTTATCATACCCTTTCCTGTCACATGATTGGGCAGGCATGCCAATGGCTGTACACAGATTATATTTTTTGCTCCCTGTTCAATAAACTCTATCATCTCGGCTGTAACCAGCCAACCCTCTCCGGTTTGATTTCCTAAAGAAAGCACCCTGGACGCCATATCCGCCAGCTCATTAATAGGAGTTGGAGGAGTAAATCTATTGCTCTTTTCAAGCTCCCTTCTCATAATATTTCGAAATCCCTGCATGTATTTACCTGCAATATCACTGAGGGTTTTATTCAGCTTCTTCCCGGCAAGATATCTGTATCTGAATCGTGCATTATAAGAAGAATATAAGAGATAATCCATAAGATCAGGTACAACGGCTTCTGCTCCTTCCCGTTCAATTATATCTACAATATCGTTATTGGCAGTGGGATGATATTTCACCAGGATTTCTCCTACCACACCCACCTTGGGTTTCTTAATGTCCAATAATTCCAGTCTGTCAAATTCTCTTACTATGGCTTTTATATTTGATTTGAAAGTTCTGAAACTGCAGTCCCTGACATTATCCTTTGCCTTTTCCATCCACTTTTCATACAGTAGATTTGCCGAGCCGGGAAACCTTTCATAGGGTCTTGTCCTATAAAGGACTCTCATAAACAGATCCCCATAGGAAAGTGCCATTATGCTTCTGTTAACTAATCCTATGGAATATCTGAAGCCGGGTTGTTTATCAAGACCTACGGTATTAACGGATATCAACGGTATATCAGGAAAGCCTGCCTGCCTAAGACCCAGCTTTAAAAGTGCCAGATAATTTGTCGCTCTGCAGCCTCCGCCGCTTTGGGTAATAATAACCGAGGTTCTCTCAGGATTATATAATCCCGATTTTAGTGCTTTTATTATCTGTCCCACCATTATCACAGCCGGATAGCATGCATCATTATTGACATATTTCAGGCCCTCATCCACGGCCGTACGATCCATAGCAGGCAGAATCTCAAGTCTGTATCCGCTCATCCAAGCAGCTTCCCTGAGTAATTCGAAATGAATCGGTGCCATTTGCGGTGCCAGAATGGTATGTGTACTTCGCATAGCCTTTGTGAATACGGAATTCTTATACTTAATATCTTCTCTTCCGGGCTGATAACCCTTCTTTTCTCTCTCCTGTATGGCAGCTATAAGAGAGCGTATTCTGATTCTTGCAGCACCAAGATTATTCCCCTCATCTATCTTAAGTATCGTATATATCTTTCCGACCGATGCCAGTATTTCTCCAATCTGATCAGAGGTGACCGCATCCAGGCCACATCCGAAGGAATTTAGTTGGACCAGCTCCAAATACGGCTCCTTAGTTGCCAAATAAGCCGCTCTGTAAAGCCTCGAATTATAAGTCCATTGATCGACCACCCTAAGCTTAAAGTCAAAATCAGCCAGATGGGCAATACTGTCCTCCGTCAGTACTGCCAGACCATAGGAGGATATAAGCTCGGCTATACCATGATTTATCTCGGGGTCAACATGATAAGGCTTACCGCATAGAATTACACCCCTCTTATCTTTATCTCTAAGAAGCTCCAGGGCTTCTTCTCCCTTCTGTCTGATGTCCTGTCTATACTTCTCCCTTTCCTTACATGCGGCGTTGACAGCCTCCTTTGCCTCCTTTATGGTCACACCGAAATTCTTAAATTCTTCGTATATTCTTTTTATTAATACTCTTTCATTATCTAAAGATAAAAACGGAGCGATAAATTTAATATGCCGAAACTTTATTTCATCAATATTATTCTTGACAACCTCAGGATAGGATATAACGATAGGGCAATTATAATGATTGCTGACATCCCTATACTCTTTCTTTTCATATACTATTGAGGGATAGAAAATGGTATTTACTCCTCTATCTATAAGACTCAGAATATGTCCGTGACAAAGCTTTGCCGGATAACAGGTGGATTCAGAAGGAATTGTCTCTAAACCCTTTTCATAAATGCTCTTATTCGAATGCTGAGAGAGTATTACCCTAAAGCCCAGATTGGTTAGAAGTGTAAACCAAAACGGATAATTCTCATACATATTCAGGACCCTGGGAATTCCGATAACACCCCGTTTTGCCTTGGATAGAGGCAGTGGGCTATATCCAAATGTCCGCCTGTATTTATATTCATATAGGTTTGGAAGCTTCTTATCCCGATTTACTTCAGCCCCGCTTCCTTTCTCACATCTGTTACCACTGATAAAGCTTTCACCGTTTGAAAAAATATTAACGGTTAGCAGACAATTGTTTGTGCATTTCTCACATCTTCTGCATGAGGAACTCATACTGAAATCAGATAGGGCCTCATAGGATAAAATTGACGAATTTTCCTCCTTACCCTCCCATGTCTCATATTCCTTAGAGTACAACGCCGCACCGTAGGCTCCCATCAAGCCTGCAATCTCAGGTCGAATCACCGTTCTTCCCAATATAAGCTCCATTGCCCTTAGTACTGAATCATTATAAAATGTACCGCCCTGTACTACGATGTTTTTTCCCAGGTCCTTTTCGTTTCTTACCTTTATAACCTTATAGAGAGCATTTTTTATGACCGAATATGCCAGACCTGCCGACAAATCAGATATATCGGCTCCTTCCTTTTGCGCCTGCTTAACTTTAGAATTCATAAATACGGTGCATTTGGTTCCCAAATCCACCGGTGCTTTTGCCAATAATCCCAGCCTCGAAAATTCCTCCACAGGTATGTTAAGTGAGGAAGCAAAGCTTTCTAAAAATGACCCACATCCGGATGAGCATGCCTCATTAAGAAGAATACTGTCTATTGCATTGTTCTTAATCCTCAGGCATTTCATATCCTGTCCACCGATATCCAGAATAAAATCCACCCCGGGTTGAAAAAACTCAGCCGCTTTATAGTGAGCAATGGTCTCTATTATTCCATAGTCCACATGAAAGGCTGCCTTCATCAGTGCTTCACCGTATCCTGTTACCGTGGACTTAATTATATTTACCCCTTCGGGGAGCTTCTTATATAAATCCCTTAATATTGATACCAGTTTTAGAATCGGATTACCTTCATTTCTTGAATATTCGGAATACAGGATCTCTCCTTCTTCACCGATAAGCACCGCCTTAGTGGTGGTTGAACCGGCATCGATACCCAGATAAGCCTTACCCTTATATTCGGACAGATTCCCATATTTTACTCTTGCATTTTCATGACGTGATTTAAATAGTTCATATTGTTCCGTATTGGAAAACAGCGGAGAAAGGGTAACTATATCCTCATCTTTTCTGTTGATGATTTTCTGTGCTTTATTATAAATATCCTCTAATCTTAAGACTCTCTCTTTTCTTCCCCATAATGCTGCCCCTATGGCCGCATATAACTGTGAGTTCTCAGGACATACGGCCTCTTTGCATGAATCCTTAAGACTCAATATGAACTGCTTCCTAAGTTCAGATAAAAAAAAGAAGGGCCCACCAAGAAATGCCACTCTTCCCATAATGGGCTTACCGCATGACAAGCCTCCAATCGTCTGATTAACCACCGCCTGGAATATGGATGCCGCTATATCCTCCTTTCTTGCGCCCTCATTTATTAAGGGCTGTATATCCGTCTTTGCAAATACCCCACAGCGTGAGGCTATGGGATATATAACCTTACTGTCCTTGGCATATTCATTAAGACCGGCGGCATCGGTATTTAAGAGTGCAGCCATCTGATCGATAAATGCACCCGTACCACCTGCACAGCTACCATTCATCCGCTGCTCAACCGTACCCTTAAAATAAGTTATCTTGGCATCCTCGCCTCCAAGCTCTATAACAACATCGGTCAGGGGAATAAATGTCCTAACCGCAACCGAACAGGCAATTACCTCCTGTATAAAAGCCAGACCAAGCCATTTTGACACAGAAAGACCGCCGGAGCCTGTTATAGCAACATTACAGCGTATATTTCCAAGCTCCCTGTAGCATTCGCTAATCAATCTGACCACGCAATTGGTCATATCAGAATAATGACGCTCATATGATTGGTAAATAAGCTTCTTTTCTTCCAGAACCGCTATCTTAACGGTTGTTGAACCAATATCAATGCCTATATTAAACACATTACCCATGCCAGAACCTGTCATCTTTCCACTCCTGAAAACATACTTAGTAATAGTCCCTTACTTATGTATTATTTACAAAGTAGAAAAAATCATTCATGACAAATTCTGCCAGGCTAAATCTTAAATTATAACGCCGAGTTTATTTAGTTCATCAATCGCCTGGTCGATATTTTTAAACCGAATCGCATTAAACCCAAAGTCGGAGGCTGCCTTTACATTCTCTTTCATATCATCTAAAAATACTGCCTCGCACGGTTTGATTCTATATTTATTTACAAAGGCTTCAAATATTCCTCTCTCCGGCTTTACATAACCGGTTTCGTATGATATGACCCCTCCGTCTACATACCTAAAAAACTCAAAATTATCCTTTGCATATTTGAAATTAGCCTTTCCGTAATTGGATAACAAATATACCGGATATCCACTCCTTTTTATTCTGCATACAAAATCAGAGGCATAGTCATATTCCCGGACTATTTCATAGCTGTTTAAAAGAAATTTCCTTATATCGTCGGCAATCTCAGGATCTTCATTTACAAATTTGGCGATTATGGCCTCATCTATGGTATCACTGTTACTTCTGTCAATTTCTCTCCATAATATATTCTCCACAGTGACCCTGCTGAGTCTTTTTATGAGATTATTCTCATAGCCTTTCTCTTTCATATAACCGATATAGTCAAAGCCTGCCAATACATTGCCGATATCCAGTATAACAGTATTAATCATCGATTTATCCTCATCCTTCATAATTATAGTATTATCTCTTTGGTAGCTATTCTCTCAGTAAATGCCCTATCATGCTCTACAAACACTATGGTTGGACAAAACTCCAATATCAGCTCTTCAATCTGTACTCTGGAAAAAACATCTACAAAGTTCAAGGGCTCGTCCCATATGAATAAATGGGCAGGCTCCGAAAGACTTTTTGCCAGCAAAACCTTCTTTTTCTGTCCCTGACTGAAGTATCTGATATCCTTGTCAAACTGGTCTCTCTCCATATCAAGCTGTCGAAGCACTGTCTTGAATATGGTCTCATCCAGCCCATACTTAACCGAAAAATCGGTTAACGAGCCTTCCAGGTATGATGTATCCTGTGACACATATGATATCTTAAGCCCCCGTGCTATATAGACATCACCGGTATGCTTAATCTTCTTACCAAGAAGCAGTTTTATTAAGGTGGATTTCCCCGAACCGTTCTTTCCCCTTATTGCTATCCTGTCATTGGTCCTTAAAAGCAGATTTATATCAGAAGCAATTTCATTTTTCCCATAAAATAAGCTTACATCCCCAAGCTCTATCAGTCTTTTACTGTGAAAGGGCAATATATTCATTTTTAAAGGGTCTGCCTGCTCAATATTCTTAAGTAATTCCTTCTTGTCCTCTATTGCGTCCAACTTTCTGCTTTCAATTGCCTTGGCACGCTTCATCATCTTGGCTGACTTATGTCCAACGTAGCCTCTGTCAAACACATGACCACCGATTTTCGACGTTTCTATTTTATCTGACCATCCCGCCGTTCTCCTGGCAGCCATGGTCAGAGAAGCTATCTCCTTTTTAAGCTGCCTGTTTCTCTCAATCTCATAATTATCCTGCAGAGTTTTATTATGATACCAGGAAGAAAAGTTGCCCTTTTGCAGCTCAATATTGGTTCGGTTGATGGAAAGCACATGATCGATACATTTATCGAGAAATGCCCTATCATGGGATACAAGGATGAACCCGTCTTTAGATTGCAGATAATCAGCCAGTACATCTCTCCCCTCCATATCCAGATGGTTAGTAGGCTCATCTATTAGGAGAAAATTATTTTTCTTGAGAAACAGAGCCGCCAGCATTATCTTTGTACGCTCTCCGAAGCTTAGTGTGGCAAAGGGTCTGGTAAGCACCGACAAATCAACCAGGAGTTTGCCCAACTCCCTTTCAATTAGCTCCTCAATTATATATCCGTCATGGTTCTGATACAGCTCCTGAAGCTCTCCATATCTGTCCATGCAATCGGACTTCCCCTGCTGATACTCTTCAAGACACCTCCCCATTTCCTCTTCCCATTCTCTGAAGGGTGCAATTATATCCTTGATCACCTCTAGGGTTATCCTGTTTTCATTCTCTACCTCATATGGAAAATAATCAAAATTTACGGAAGTCGTTATGCTTCCTCTATATTCATATTTACCCATTAAAAGATTCAGAAAGGTGGTTTTTCCTCTGCCGTTTCTTCCTATGAATCCAAGCTTCCAGTCTGTATCAATCTGAAAGCTGACATTATTAAATATCATATCATAGGCCGTGTCATAGCTAAAGGATAAGTTATTCACTGTAATCTGCGACAAGGCTGTCCTACCTCCTTTATGTGATACTTACAAAAAGAAAACACCACAAGAAATTATATTCCTGTGGTGTAATAAGCATCAATAAGTCAATATGTACGCATATTGAACCAATGTGTATATTTGGAATGATAATTTCTTGCAATAAAATAATGCATACTTATCCTAATGAATAAGCTTAATCGCATTATTGGATATTAAAGAACCTATTCTTTGCAAGAAATTTAGAACATTCCGTCAACCTCACTTATTATTTATTGAATTTATATTATCATTTATATATAACTTAGTCAATATTTACACTATTTATTAATCTGACTACCCATAAATATATCAATAAACTTTAAATAATCATTATATGAAAACAGCAAATCCAATACATCGGATAGGCTGTCCGTACTAACCTTTCCTGTGGGAAAGGCAGGCGGAGTATGCCAATATGGTACGGATGCAACAGGTGGTTTACTTTCTGTAGAACTAACATTGCCTGCGGTAAAATCCTGCTCCATATACTTCATGACCTTTACCACATAATTCTGAGTCTCTTTAAACGGAGGAATTCCACCGTATTTTTTCACATTTCCCATTCCCGCATTATAAGCCGCTAAGGCCAGCTTAGTATCACCGTCATAGCGTTTAAGCAAATCGGCTATGTATTTCGAGCCTCCCATAATATTTTGCTCGGGATCAAAGGCATCGGTAACTCCCAAATCTGCTGCGGTTCCCGGCATCAGCTGCATAACACCCTGTGCCCCTGACTTTGATACGGCATTAGGATTGAAATCGGATTCGGCCTTTCCTATTGCCTTTAACAGGTTTACGGGTACGTTGTACTTCTTGGAAGCCCGCTCGAATATATCGTCTAGACTTAACTTTTCCTCCATATAGGATTCAAAGCTGTCCGTTCCTGTCTGATTAACTTTACTTCTGACATTATAATCTGCAGGCTGATTGCCTGAAACACCGTTAATTCTTGACATAGTCTCCTCCTTTCCTATAATAGGGTTCTTCTCAATTCTTCATTTGATTTCATAGAAAGATAAGCAGGTGCAATGTCAAATACCGTTTTAGCCCCATAGCTGCCTTCTTTATTTAGACGGTACGCTGCTCTTGCATAGGCAAGCAGTACATTCGCAGTAAAATCAGGATTAGAATCCAGCCTGAGGCTGTATTCGATAATATGAGTATTCTCGTTATTTAAGCCTGTCCTTCCGCCTTGGAAAACAATACCGCCATGTGAAATCCTGTTATGCTCTCTGTCCAGCTCCTCTTTTGATATAAAATGAACAACGGTATCATAATCGCTAAAGTAATCAGGCATCGTTTTTATATCGTTCTCTATTCTACTTAGGTCTGCCCTTTCCTCGGCAACCACGTAGCATTCACGAAGATGCCTTTGTCTGGTGGTAAGCTCGGGCATATCGCCGTTTCTTACTCTCCTTAGGGCTTCCTCTTTGGGAATGGTATATTGCTTGGCATCTAATACGCCCTCGACTCTTCGGATTGCATCGGAATGTCCCTGGCTGACCCCCTTGCCCCAGAAGGTATAGTTTTTTCCTTCGGGAAGAATTGCCTCACCGTACAGACGGTTTATGGAAAACAGACCGGGGTCCCATCCTGTAGAAATAACGCATGTCTTCTTAGATTTCAGGGCAACCTGATTTATTGTATCATAATACTCCGGGATTTTAGCATGAGTATCAAAAGCATCGACTGTATTAAATAAGGCGGCAAATTCAGGCCCTTGAACCGGAATATCCGACTTACTGCCTCCACATAAAATCATTACATCTATAATATCGGTCATATTCTTAGCTTCTGCTATTTGATAGGCTTTTGCTTCTTTTGTTAACAGCTTAATTGCTTCAGGGTTTCTTCTGGTAAAGACACCGACCAACTCCATATCCTTATTCTGAGTTATACCAAGTTCTACACCCTTTCCCATATTACCGTATCCCAATATGCCGATTCGAATTTTCTTCATATATGCTCCTCCTGACTGTACACATGAAAATTCCTTTCACTTGGAATTATTTTAGCATAAGCTAATTGGTATCACAACTTTTTTTCTGACAAAAAGGAGCTTAGCATATTAATATTACAAATATGCTTAAGCTCCGATTTACTGTTATTATAAATATTTTATTTGAAATTATGCTTTAAGTCTCTCTTCTAAAGCATCCAGCTGTTCAATAAGCTCCTTAGGAAGCTTCTCTCCATAGCCTGCATAATGCTGTCTTACAGATTCAACCTCCGCAAGCCACTCATCCTTATATACATGGAGAAGTTCTTCCATATCTGCTTCACTTATATCAAGTCCCGAAGTATCGATTGCATCTTTGGTAGGTAAGTAACCGATCGGAGTCTTTACTGCCTCTGCTACACCACTGGTTCTTTCGACAATCCATTTCAGCACGCGGCTGTTGTCACCGAATCCGGGCCATAACCATCTTCCATCCTTATCCTTACGGAACCAGTTAACATAGAAGATTTTGGGCAGTTTGCTCTCATCGGCACTCTTGCCGATATCGATCCAATGCTTTAGATAATCAGATATATGATATCCACAGAATGGTAACATGGCAAACGGATCACGACGTACCTTACCGATACTGTCGGAAATTGTAGCCGCTGTTATCTCTGAACCCATAATTGAGCCAAGGAATACTCCATGTTCCCAATCAAAGCTTTCATTAACCAAAGGAATGGTTTTGGGTCTGCGACCGCCGATTAAGAAGGCACTGATAGGTACTCCTGCCGGATCCTCCCATTCGTCAGCTATTACAGGACATTGACTTGCCGGTGCGGTAAATCTTGCATTGGGATGGGCAGCCGGTGTCTCGGAATCCGGTGTCCAGTCATTGCCTCTCCAGTCAATCAGATGATCCGGTGCTTCGGTTCCGATTCCCTCCCACCATACGTCACCGTCGTCGGTAAGAGCTACGTTTGTAAATATGGTGTTCTTCTCAATACTATGCATAGCATTGGGATTAGAGGACATGGATGTTCCAGGCGCTACTCCGAAGAAGCCCGCCTCAGGGTTGATGGCGTAAAGCCTTCCGTCTTCACCGAATTTCATCCAGGCGATATCATCACCGATTGTCTCTACCTTCCATCCTGGAATTGTCGGAATTAACATGGCAAGATTTGTCTTACCACATGCACTGGGGAACGCTCCGGTAATATATTTAACATTTCCGTTGGGATCGGTAAGCTTTAGTATCAGCATATGCTCGGCCAGCCAACCTTCTTCATGGGCTTGTACCGATGCTATACGAAGAGCAAAGCATTTCTTACCGAGTAATGCATTTCCACCATATCCGGAGCCATAAGACCAGATAGTCTTCTCCTCAGGGAAATGGCTTATATATTTTTTCTCCATCGGAGCACATGGCCAAGGCACATCTTCCTGGCCCTCTTCTAAAGGTGCACCTACCGAATGAAGACATTTTACAAATTCGCCGTCATCTCCCAGAGCTTCCAAAACCTCAGAGCCCATTCTTGTCATGATTCTCATGTTAACCACAACATATGGACTGTCAGTTAATTCAACGCCGATTTTAGATATAGGAGACCCAATAGGCCCCATTGAGAAAGGAATGACATACATGGTTCTTCCCTTCATACAACCCGTATATAGCTCTGTCATAGTGGCCTTTAATTCATCAGGATCTATCCAATTATTGGTAGGCCCTGCATCATCCTTACTTCTAGATGCTATAAAGGTTCTATCCTCTACACGGGCCACATCAGAAGGATCGCTTCGGAATAAATAACATCCGGGACGTTTTTCTGGATTTAAAGCAATAGCCGCTCCGGCTTCTACCATCTCATTTAATAATCGAGTATTCTCTTCCTCAGAACCATCGCACCAATAAATACGGTCCGGCTGGCACATTTTTGCCATTTCAGCAACCCATTGTTCTAATTTCTTATTAGCTATTTTACTCACCGCTTTCTGTATAATATAGTATTAGTGTAGTATTGTGCATTTATATTATGTGTGCATATAGTTATTTTATGTTATCACAAAAAGCAACAATACAAAGCTTATTATAACTAATTTTTTAATATATTGAAAGAGCTTAATGCAAATTTTTCTATATTTTTATTAAAATTTTTTAATTTAGTTATCAAATAATAATTTATTGTATATTTAATCAGTCTTACATTAATCGAGTAGGAGGTAGCTGATTATTTCAGCTACCGACCTCTCACACCACCGTGCGTACCGTTCGGTACACGGCGGTTCTCTAGTTTTCACAAATTTTCAGATAGTAGTCAGCCATGGACATATACCCAAGGCTGACTATA
>JAAYTK010000077.1 GCA_012523775.1 Clostridiales bacterium
CATTTAATGCCTTCATTCGGTTTATCCATTTTTCTTATTGCCATTTTTCTATCCCTCCAAACATTAGATTTACGCTTTTATTGTTTGTTGGTGAAAAGAAAATAATTCAGCAATATTAATAATTATGATGGAAAATTCTTAAAAGTTTTAAATAATGATTAGCCTCACGAAGTGTATGGTCTCCCAGTAGCGGTATTATTATGGATTTAATCTTACACTCCAACAGTCCCTCGGTTCCCTGTGCTTTAAAGTCACGGATACCCATGGTTGCCTGTAAACTGTCTCTCGTAACTCTTGAAAAATCGTCATGCATTGTTCGGTCGATAGCTTCCTTAGCCTCAATGGTTAGCTTATCGAATTCATTTCCAAAACGGTCTGCGATGATAAACAGCTCTTCCTCGGTAGGATCTAATAGGCCACGGATAAATTTGGCATGCTCAGCCATAATCTGATTCCAGAATGCCTCCTGTTCGAGTGCTTCTCTTTGAATATTTATATGGTCTCTTGACTGAAGTCTCTGAATAAGACGTCTGTAAAGTCTTGCCTCTCTTAGGATATGCTCGATTAAGAGAGGATAATTAAGCGTAAACATCTAAAGCGACACAGTCCTCTAAAAATTCCCCGAAAGCCAGCCTAAGCTCATCGGCATGTTTGCTGAATTTTTCATCACGGGGTGTAAATGCTATTTGGAGAAAAAATGAATGCTCTTTCATAATTCTTCCAAAGAACAGATGTGTTTCAAGGGACTGTCTAATAAATTCTGTCCGTGAAAGCATAAAATCCTCCTTGTTTAAAATAAAAATATTCTGTTAGCTATCATAAGTAATCACCTCATCATTAATAGTTTATTATATTTGACTAACTTAGTTCCTAAGGTCAAGCAAAGAATCACCAATAATAATGACACAAAAGGATGATGCAATATTTGCACCATCCTTCTGCGTTTTCATCTCCTCTTACCTACATATGCCTTTTGAGGGAAGGCATTAATCGGCAAACTGATTGTCTATTCCTTCCGCCATCATATCTGCCATTTCCATCGCCTGTAATTCTATTTCATCAAAGCCATTGACGGCTTCCTGATAATTTTGTTCAAGGAAATTCGTTATATTATTTCCCAGTAGCTCCAGATGTTCCATCAGCATAGCGTTCCAATCAGCGACATTCCAATAGGGATTTATGCTTACAAGAAAATCAGCTATCTGATTGGCATTGTCTATCCATCTTTGCCATATTGAATCCACCATACTCGTATTACCGGCTTTCGCAGCGTTAACAAGCTCTGCCGCAATAGTTATATGTTGTCTGAATAAATTCTCAAATGACTGAGCCGCTTCATCCCCGTAGAACGGACGAAGAGCATTGGCAAAATCAGTAGCGTTTCTAAGGAGCCGCTGTGTAGAAAATTCCAGTTCGGGAAGTTCAAACAAAATTCCCAGCACGACCATTCGTGTCCAGAAAACATGCTGAACCCAAAGCATTCTAAAATAATCCGTCAAATCGGGCAGCATATCGAAGTTATCGTCCATAAAATCATCCATCATGCCATTGTTCATCATGTTATGATTATCCATCATATTGTCGTCGGAATATGGGGGATAATACTGAAGCCCGGGTCTGATTGTAATTATACGCCCAACCTGTAGATTTCTGGGATCAACTCCCGGATTCAATTCAATTATTGACTCCACAGTTGTATTAAAGATTTGTGCCAGCATCCAAAGGGTGTCATAGGGGCGTATCGTATATCTAATTGTACCATTCATAATACTTACCATCACCTATACAAAGTTCTATTTTAGCTTATGATGGTAGTCATCAAAAGGTTACAGTTAGCTATAAAACCATTACAAGAGTACCGGCTGCAATTAATAATCCTCCGATTATTGCCTTTAGTGAAACTGTTTCACCTAAGAATATAAAGGCAAAAATCATGGTTATAACCACACTCAGCTTATCGATAGGTGCAACCTTTGAGGCCTCGCCCATCTGTAAAGCCTTAAAATAAAAAAGCCAGGATGCTCCTGTTGCAAGACCGGAATAAATCAGAAACCTCCAGTTCTTGGCCGTAAGTGTGTTTATTTCCTTTTGCTTACCTGTCAAAAATACAATACCCCAAGCCATAAGAAGAACCACGAAGGTTCTGATGGCTGTTGCCAGGTTCGAATTAATTCCCTTTAATCCTATCTTAGCTAGGATTGATACCAACGCTGCAAAAACAGCAGATATTAACGCATATAAAACCCACATACTTTAACTCCTTTGTAATATATTTGAATACTATTTTATCATATAATGATATAATGAAAAACCATAATCGTATATTTTTTAAATTACCATTAGTTGAATAGGACGAACTACTTATTTAATAACAAAATATTGGCATAGCCGTAAACGACTATGCCAATATTTATTCCCCTTATTCCCCAATATAAATATATGAATTATTTCTGATTAATGTAATTTATAAGACCCTCAGCCTTTATAATCCCTTGCATGAACTCGGGAAATGCCTGACCCCGGTACTGCCTGTTCCTGGTGAGGTTATATATTATTCCGCTGTCAAAATCCACTTCCACCTCATCTCCGGCTTCTATGTCTTCTGACGCTTCGCGACATTCTATAATAGGAAGTCCGATATTAATCGAATTCCTGTAAAAAATTCTGGCGAAATTCTCGGCTATCACACAGCTGATACCGGATGCCTTTATGGCTATAGGAGCATGCTCCCTGGAGGATCCACAGCCGAAATTCTTACCGGCTACAATTATGTCTCCGGACTTCACCCTGTGTGTAAAGTCCTTATCTATGTCTATCATACATTTTTGAGCCAGCTCATTTGGATCGGTGGTATTAAGATATCTGGCAGGGATAATTACATCCGTATCCACATTATCGCCATAGCGATGTACTGTTCCTTTTGCTCTCATCAATATCCTCCTTCCTATAAACCAAGCTCTTCGGGGCCTGATATTTTACCGGTTATGGCGCTGGCGGCCGCTACCGCAGGACTGGCAAGGTATACCTCGGATTCTACATGACCCATTCGCCCGACGAAGTTGCGGTTAGTTGTAGATACTGCCCTTTCACCCGCTGCCAGAACACCCATATGTCCACCCAGACATGGTCCACAGGTAGGTGTGCTTACCACCGCACCTGCCTTAATGAAGGTAGACAACAGCCCCTCCTCCAGGGCCTGAAGATATATCTTCTGAGTGGCAGGAAACACAATGGCACGGATTCCCTTGGCAACCTTTCTACCCTCCATAACCTTGGCGGCTATCCTTAAATCATCAAGTCTGCCGTTGGTACAGGAGCCAATTACAACTTGGTCAATCGGTATATCTCCGATATTGTCAATCGTGTGAGTATTTTCCGGCAGATGCGGAAAAGCAACTGTCGGTTTGATAACAGACAAATCTATCTCGTAGGTTTTCTCATATACTGTATCCTCATCGGCCTCATAGACGGAATATGGCTTTGAAGAATGTTCCTTTATATACTTAACAGTCAAATCATCAACAGGGAATATTCCGTTCTTTGCTCCGGCCTCTATGGCCATATTGGCTATGGTAAAACGGTCGTCCATCGTAAGGTTTTTGATACCTTCACCGACAAATTCCATGGATTGATACCTGGCACCGTCCACTCCTATCATACCGATAATATGAAGAATAATATCCTTACCGCTTGCCCATTTTGCAGGTTTACCCTTTAAAATAAACCGTAACGCTGATGGAACCTTAAACCATGCCTTGCCGGTAGCCATTCCTGCTGCCATGTCCGTGCTTCCTACACCTGTAGAAAAGGCACCCAGTGCACCGTAGGTACAGGTATGAGAATCCGCTCCGATAACCACATCACCTGCCACCACAAGACCCTTCTCCGGAAGAAGAGCATGCTCAATTCCCATCTCACCGACTTCAAAATAATTGGTTATATTATGATCCATCGCAAATTCCCGCATGCATTTACAGTTCTCTGCCGACTTAATATCCTTATTAGGAGTAAAATGATCCGGTACCAAAGCAATCTTATCCTTATCGAATACCTGCTTATTATTAAGCTTCTCCATCTCCTTGATAGCCACAGGAGCCGTTATATCATTACCCAACACAAGATCTAATTTGACCTCAATCAACTGACCTGCCTTAACCTCATTCAGGCCTGCATGATCAGCCAAAATCTTCTGTGTCATCGTCATACCCATAATAATTCCCTCCCTTTTTTGTTTTAGGTGTACCTGGTACCGCTTAAAGCGTACCTGGTACGCCTTTTATACTTCACCGGCAATTAAATCTCCCATCTCGTCGGTACCCACCAAAGTACAACCGCCGGACATAATGTCAATCGTTCTATAGCCCTTCTTAAGGACCTTCTTTACAGCCGATTCTACCATATCGGCTTCTTTATCAAGATCAAAGGAATATCTTAGCATCATCGCAGCAGAAAGAACGGTTGCGATTGGATTTGCCTTGTTCCGGCCTGCTATATCCGGTGCCGACCCATGACTGGGTTCATACAGCCCCAGCTTGGTTTCTCCAAGGCTTGCGCTGGCGAGCATACCTATTGAGCCTGTAATCATGCTGGCCTCATCCGAGAGAATATCACCGAACATATTCTCCGTGAGAATCACATCGAACTGACCCGGATTCCTCACAATCTGCATCGCACAGTTATCGACCAGCATATCTGTAAGCTCTACATCGGGATAATCCTTTGCAACCTCCTTAGTAACCTGTCTCCATAGCCTAGAAGAATCCAAAACATTTGCTTTATCTACACTGCATACCTTTTTTCTTCTCTTTCTTGCTATTTCAAATGCCTGTCTGGCTATTCTTGCAATCTCCTTCTCATTGTATACTAAGGTATCGGTGGCGGTTCTTAGACCGTCTATCTCCTTCGTCCACCTGTCTCCAAAATACAGTCCCCCCGTAAGCTCTCTGATAACGACAAAATCAAAGCCATCGCCGATTATATCCTCTCTTAAAGGACATGCACTTTTTAGCTCATCAAAAAGAATGGCAGGCCGTATATTTGCAAATAGCCTAAGTCCCTTTCTCAATGCAAGAAGTCCTGCCTCCGGTCTTAGATTAGGTGCTATATCGTACCAACCGGACTTACCTACATCCCCTCCTACAGCACCGAGCAGAACCGAATCACTTCGTTGACAAGTCCGAAGAGCCTCCTCTGTAAGCGGTACCCCTGTTGCATCAATGGATACGCCTCCCATAAGAACTTCGGTGTACTTAAAGCTATGGCCGTATTTTTTTCCAATCGCATTAAGAACCTTTCTCGCCTCTCGAATAATCTCCGGTCCGATACCGTCACCGGGAATAACTGCAATATTATATTCCATCTAAGCTTTCCTCCCGAACCCAATATTTCTATTGATATTTTAGCATATGTACTGGTATAATAGTAATACATATTATGAATGTCTATTATAACTATTAGTTATATCATTATATTTGGATGAAGAGGGGAATGTTATGAGTAATAATTTATCATTGTATCATGTATTTAACTGCGTAGCCGAGACAGGCAATATATCACAAGCCTCAAAGCTTCTTTATGTGAGTCAGCCTGCTGTCAGCAAGGCCATAGCCAGCCTTGAAGAAATAATGAATCTTACACTGTTCATAAGAAATTCCCGAGGGGTAAGGCTCACCGAAGAGGGACAGCTTCTCTATCAGTATACCAAGGAGGCCTTTGAAATATTGAAACAAGGGGAAGAACGGCTGAAGTACATGAAGGAGCTTGGTGTGGGACATCTTAAAATTGGGGTAAGTGCTACTCTTTGTAAATATGTCCTGCTACCCTATCTTAACCGTTTTCTAAAGGAATATCCTCATATAAAGATTACAATAGAGAGCCAGTCCACGCTTCATACCTTAAAGCAGCTTGAGAATAACACCCTCGACATCGGACTTGTCGCAAAGCCCTCTAACCTCAGATTATATGAGTTCCTGCCTCTGAATAAAATTGAGGATATTTTCGTGGCGACCAAAGAATATCTTGAAAATATCCGTCTTCGGGAAAAGGATGAAGATATATTTTCATCTGCTAACGTAATGCTGCTTGATGAAGAGAATATATCCAGAATGTATATCGAGGATTATTTTAAGGAAAATAATATCTATCCCCGACACATTCTCGAAGTAAGCAGCATGGATCTGCTTATAGAATTTGCTAAGACCGGCTTGGGTGTGGGCTGTGTCATTAAGGAATTTGTGACCGATGAGCTGGCCTCCGGTCAACTGATTCAAATCCCGCTGAAAAAACCGATTAATAAAAGAGAGGTTGGCTTCTGCTATAATAAAGCCGCCTACCTCTCGGATTCCATGACAAGACTTATTGAATTCGTAACCAATGATTAATCCTCTGATGTCTGTGTCGGAGGAGATATATATGGGGGAACGAAATCCACTAAATAGTTATTACTCACATATCGTATCTCATCCAGATAAATGATTTTTGCCCATTCGCCTTCTACGGAAATAACCTCTACAGGCTCGGTATGGACCAAAAAGCCTACAATATTGTTCTCCTCTGTAGAAGGTGATGATCTTACATTTAATATTGCACCATAGCTTGAAAGCTTGACATATTTAGTGGTTGTCTCACCTGTATATACAGGTTCGTCTTCCAAATCATCGGGAATATCTGTTGTATCGTCTATTTCATCTACTGTATCATCCGGTATGTCAATTTCAACTTCCGTATACGCAGGAGGTAGGGTGGGAATAAAATTAGTCTCCTTATCATTGCCCTTACATCCCACAAAAAGCAAGACTACCAGTCCGATTATAATAAACAAAGACTTCCTATACATTTATATCACTCCAGCCATACTATACTAATTTATACACATTATAAACTTGTACCTAATTAATAATAGCATATTTGTTCCTGTGTTCCAACTGTTTTTTTGGTACCGGGTACCGTTATGAGGTATCATTATGAAAGAAATTGATACTGGGACAGATAAAGCTCATGATATAGGCCTTTTTTCTGAATAAGCTCCTCATGGGTCCCCATCTCAATAATTCTGCCGTCATCCACATATAGGATACAGGTGGCATTCTTTATGGTAGATAAGCGATGAGCTATGATAAAGGATGTCCTGTTCTTTAGCAGCTTCTTTAATCCTTCCTGCAGCAGTATCTCTGTCTCTGTGTCGATACTGGACGTAGCCTCATCGAGAATAAGAATCTTGGGATCCGCAAGCAAAGCCCTGGCAAAGCTGATTAGCTGCCTCTGACCGACCGACAAACGGCTTCCCCGTTCGTTAACCTCTGTATAATAGCCATTTTCCAGCCCGATAATAAAATCATGAGCCCTAACCGTCTTGGCAGCTTCAATTACTTTATCATCCTCTGCTTCCATATTACCATAGCGAATATTATCCATAATGGTTCCGGAGAAAATAAAGCTGTCCTGAAGCATAACTCCCATTTGTTTTCTAAGAGACTTTATCTTGACATCACTTATGTCAATGCCATCTATAGTTATCACGCCCGAATCTAAGTTGTAGAATCGGCTTATCAGATTGATTATCGTTGTTTTACCGGCCCCGGTAGGTCCCACTATTGCTATCGTATCCCCCGGATTAACCTTGAAGCTCACATTGTTCAAAATAGGAACACCGTCTTCATAGCTAAAGGATACATCCTTAAATTCCACCTCACCGATAATAGGAGGCATATCATATGCATCCTCCTTGTCTTTAACCAGCACGGGCTCATCAATGGTTTCGAATATTCTCTCCATATATGAGATGGCGGTAAGCAGCGAATTATAAAAGCCGGCCAAAGTATTAACAGGTTGCCAGAATCGGCCTATGTAACCGGCCATGGCAGCAAGTACGCCGACGGTTATCCCTGCCATTCCTTTATTCAGCCACGCGATTCCGACTACATATACGGCCGCGGTGGTCCAGGTGGAAATATTATTAATGGCAGGCCACAGTAGGAAGTTAAGTGTTACCGCCTTCATCCATGAGGTTTTATATTCATTGCTTAGATAATTGAATATACGTATATTTTCATGCTCTCTTGTAAAGCTTTGAGTCACTCTTATACCATTTATGCTCTCTGCTATATATGCGTTTAAATTAGATGATTTGTTACTAAGCCTTTGCCATGCCACCCTCTGCTTTTTCTTTATAATAAAGACTAAAATCATCAGAAGAGGCAGGCCTGACAGACATATCAGACTAAGCCTGACATTTATGGATAGCATAAATCCTACAATAAAAACAAGGCTAAAAAGCTCTGTAATGGTATTTACGATTCCGTTTGAGAGCAGGTCACTCAGGGAGTTAACATAATTGACAACCCGCACCTGAATCTTTCCATGGGGCTTGTCATCATAATATGAAAATGGCAGCTCCTGAAGATGCTCGAATATATCACTTCTAATTTTATGAATTATGTTTTGTCCGAGTCTAGAGGTTACCGATATCTTCATTCGAAGTATTGCGGATATAATAAAATAAATAACCAGCAGTGCAAGACTTATTAATACAATGCCCTTGACATCCCCGTTAGGTATATAAACATCTAGGATATCCATCAGTATTCTGGGCGTCAGCATACCTAATGCAGAGGAAATGGTCATAAGAAATATGACCATGGCCATATCCTTTCGATAGGGCTTTATATATCCTGCCAATCGCTTCAGATGGGAGATACTAAACTCTGTCTGTAATGTCTCATCGATGTCGTATTTATTTCTGGCCAAGTCTATCCCCCATTTCCTTTTTTAATATTTTGTATTGATCAAAATCACCGTATTGGTGATAAAATACCCTGTGATAATAGCCCTTCATATTGAGCAGGCTTTCATGATTTCCCGATTCTAATATTCTGCCGTCCTCCACAACCAAAATAAGATCGGCATCCTTAATGGAGGAAATTCTATGGGCGATTACAAATACCGTGTGCTTACCCTCAATCTTTGTAAGCTCCTCCTGAATAAGAGTCTCAGTCTCCATGTCTACCGCCGATGTGGTGTCATCCAGAATTATAATAGGCGGGTCCTTAAGTAATGCTCTTGCAAGAGAAATTCTTTGCTTCTGTCCGCCGGACAGACCTACTCCCCTCTCTCCTACTATGGTATCATACCCGTCGGGCATCTGAAGAATAAAGTCATGGGCATTTGCAATCTTCGCTGCGGCTATAACCTCTTCCAAGCTGCAATCAGGCCTTCCAAAAGCTATATTGCCTTCAATGGTATCCGAGAAAAGGAATACATCCTGCATGGCAAGTCCAATATTATCCCTAAGAGAAAAAAGCTCGATGTCCTTAATATTAATATTATCCAGTGTAATTTCACCGGATGTGACATCATAAAACCTACACAAAAGATTCATGAGAGTTGTCTTTCCCGAGCCGGTTGAGCCGATAATTCCTACGGTCTGACCTGCCTTAATCTTAAAGCTTACATCCTTCAGTATCTGCTCATCACCCACCTGATAGCTTACATTGGAAAATTCGATATCTCCGTTAAAGCGCTCCCTGACAATCCCATCGACAGGGTCCTTTATGGTGGGCTCTATGCTGATTGTGGAATATACCTTCTCAACAGACGTTACGAATCTCTGATAGTCATTGGCAAGCCACCCTGCCTGACGAAGAGGAAGATTTAACATCCAAAGATAACCGCTTACGGTCACCAACTTACCCAGAGACATGGCTCCCTTTACAACCATGATTCCTCCCACCAGGTAAAGAATCACTGTCAGTGCATTGGCAAGAAACTCAAATACAGGTACATACTTTCTCCAAATCCTTGAAGCATTCAATTCTGCGTCCCTGAATCCGTCATTTTCCCGATTGAACTTTGCAATCTCAAAGTCCTCCTTGGCAAATGCTTTAACCACCCGGTTGCCGCTTACATTTTCCTGGACGAAGGTATTAAGGCTCGAAAAATGCTGTCTGATTTTATGAAAGGCCGGCTTAACCGTTATCAACTGCTTATAGGTAACATAGATGGTTAAGGGCATTACGGCTATCATACACAGAGCCAGTCTGTACTCGACTATGAAAATCATAACGAGTGCAATTGTAAACAATAGAGTGTTTTCATATATCGAATATATAACGTAGGCAACAAAATGTCTGATGGCTTCCATGTCACCTGTCTGCCTGGACATTAAGTCACCGGTACGATTAGTGTTATAAAAGGTAAAATCCTGCCCCATAAACTTACGATATACGTAATCTCTCATGGTATAGAGCATTTCCTGTGAAGTCTTTTCGAAAATCATCACGAACCAGAATCTTATAGCCGCACGAATCAACGTAGACAAAACCATAATCAATACCAGCCCGGGCAGTATCTTATGGTTACCGTTCATGATTACATCGTCAACCACAGTTCCTGAAATCTGCGGATTAACTATGGCCGTCACAGCGGTTATTGTCGCTAAGAACATGGCAAATATCAGTCGTTTACGGTATTTCTTCAGGAAAGAAAATACCCATTGCATTGCTGTCATATAAATCCTCCTTGGTGTAACACAACTTTCATTGGTAAAACAATAATTTTAGCCTATATTGAATTATATATCAAGAATTTTTAATTAAAATGTAGATTATTACAAATAAAATGTTATTTTCTATATGTCTTAATATCTAGTCCTAAAATTTAGTTTCCTATTTATATGATAAATGCTATAATTGAATAAATAGACGATTTCTCAAGCTATTATGCATTCTGTTGATAGCTTATACTGTAAGCCATAGAGAGGTGAGTAAATGTCTTTCGAATATGACTTAACATATAATGATTTTAATCCAACCGTATTTTACGTATCAAAATGTAAAATGACTAAGAACGGAATCTATCATGACCATGATTACACCGAATTAGCATTTATACTTTCAGGTAAGGGAAAATATCTGGTGGACGGTGTGGAATATGATGTGGAGTCCGGGGACCTCGTTATATGTAATCCCGGTGTAATGCATACACACATTGTAACCAATCCCGAAGAACCCACTATAGAATTTATCGCCGGCTTCAATAATTTTCATTTTAAAAACATGGCTCCGAATTCTATTGAGACCAGGGACGGCAGCTGTATACTACATACAACCGCAGAACTAAAGCAAAATCTGATGATGCACTGCTATGACATGATTGCCGAAAAGGAAAGCTGTAATGTAGGCAAGTATTTCATGTTCAAAGCCCATCTTATGCAGATGTTGCTCTTGATTATGCGTGAAATTGTCAGTCCCGAGGATTATGAACAGTCACAATGCAGCTTCGAATCATATAATAAGAGTTATGCAGTTAAGCAGATAATAGATTATCTAAATAAAAATTATAACAAAAAGATATCTTTGGAGCAAATTGCTCATAATATGTATCTAAGCCCGGTTTATATTTCAAAGATATTCAAGGAAGAGACCGGAGAATCTCCTATTAATTACCTGATAAAAATCCGTCTGGAAAGGGCAAGGGATATACTGATAAAATCAGACAACAGCAGCATAAAAAGCATAGCTAATCGCGTAGGTTACGAGGATGTCTATCATTTTA
>JAAYTK010000078.1 GCA_012523775.1 Clostridiales bacterium
AACATCATGTGGCTGTTTATGCTAGCAAAAAAGATAATCATATGATAAAAGCTAAGCATCCAGGATACCTACTTCGAAACAGTCTGGTATCTCCATCACTAGAAGCAGCCATTCTAAACGGAAAGTATGTCAACGCTGTTCCTCTTTATCGCTTGGAAAAGGAGTTTGAACGCTATAACATCAGAATTTCAAGGCAGGATATGGCTAATTGGACTATTCTATGTGCAGACCGATATCTAGCAATCCTATATGATTATCTTTTTTGCTTGCATAAACAGCCACATGATGTTCTTCAACCTCTACCTTGGCTGGTGTAAACTTATATCTCTTGTATACTTCATCCGGTAACTGCTTCCATGAGTTTTCACCGAATTCCTTTTGGAGTTCATCTTCTGTCATGGTATGATTTATTTTAATTATGGGAAGATCTTTTAAATCCTCTTCACGTTTACCTTTGCGCTTCTTTGGCCTTGATTTTGTATTATCTTCTTCATAATCAGCTTCATCAAGGTTAGCAACTGCTTCAGCCTCATTGAAGAATACGATCTGATTATCGACTTCCTTAAATGCAATTTGATGGTCTGTGTCTAACTTTTCTGAAGACCTGCCAAAGCGGTTATGGTTTGCAGAAGCCAGCTGTTCTAATACTAGCTGCAGTTTATTATCAATTGATGCTAGCTGCTCCTGATTAGTAAGAAGCAACTGGATAAGTGCTGCTTTATCGAGATTATTTAGTTGTTCTTCTGTATATTTTATTGCCATAACAGACCGCCTTTCTTTAGGTCTATTATAGCTTATAATGCCTTATTTGGCGAATTTTATCTGCTTCTAAATTCGTCATAATGCCTATGGTTATAAGGCTTTTAACACCTGATAATGGAGTGATAGTTAAGAGGCTTTTTTGGAAGCCTCTGTGTTGTTTTAGGCTAAAAAGCACACTTATAGCATTGCCTGGAATCGTAATAGAGACCTTTATTGTATCGATGGTTATGGCTTATAACGCTTTCAAAATCATGATAAATTTCTCTGTTTTGCACAATATCTAGGCTACATACTCTGGTTTTACATGCTTTACAGATTTCTTTGGAGTTACAGTTAGACCCTCCATTAGCCAGCGAAATTGCTGAGGTGAAAGAAGTCTTACATCCTGTTCATTACGGGGCCATTGATATTTACCTTGGGCAAGACGCTTGTATAAGAGTAGAAATCCATCATTCTCCCAAACCAGTCCCTTTATCCTATCAGTTCTTCGCCCACAAAAAAGGTACAGTGCGTCAGGTTCAAAAGGTTTATTTCCTGTTTGAGCTTCAATGATACTTGCTAAGCGATCAATACCAGAACGAAGGTCTGTATACCCACACACAATAAAGACATTTTTAAAACAAGTGGCATCATTAAGCATTGGCAATCACCTGCAGTATTTCAGCCAACAAGTTTAGTGACGTATTTTCCGTTATATGTACTGAAAACCCCTTAGCTGAAATATCTAGACCTGTCTGCTCAGAAGGTGTTGGCTTTAGATCCATGATCTCTCTTGGCACCGGGACAACTGATTGAGGAAGCATTTCCTCTGGTAGGCTCTCAAGACAGGCTTCACGAACCTTACGAAGTCGATAGTAATAAGTACCTTTGGTTATTCCGTTAATGGAACACCAGTCAGTGATTTTCATACCAACAGGACGATTTTGGCATGCTTTAATCTGTTCCACCCAATCTTTCATCCGATATTGAGTGGCAACCATACTTGTTGTTGATTTCATAGACTTTACCTCCGTATAATGAGTTAAAAAAGTTTGTACTTAACTTTTTAAACTGGTTTAAAGATAAGTCTATTTTCTCAAATTTTATTACAACGGTCTAGAGTACCCACTATCTACCGTTTACTATATCTCAATGCATTTATATTTCTAACATAATTTAATTATTCATGAAGGTATATTCCTCTTGAGAGGAAAATATATTTTACAGCTAGTGATAATAAATCTATAGATGAACAAAATATAAATAATGTGGCATAATTGAAA
>JAAYTK010000079.1 GCA_012523775.1 Clostridiales bacterium
CAGTATATGTGTATTATATTATATGCATTTTGTAAAAAATGTCAATCAGAAAGTACGTTCTATGAATGCTATGTATATATTATACCACATTATATGTGAACAATCCATGAACATTACACCCTATTTGACAGGAATAATATGATTATCCATTGAAGAAGCAAATTCCCTTAAATCTGATTTACTTAATAATTGGCTAAAAATAATTGCTATTGCAAATGCGTCACATGTACCTTTTGTATAAGAACCACTTCTATCACGTGGTAGATTTAGTAAATTAAAATTCTTAATGCTTTTTGTATGTAGTCGTTGTGAAAATCTGATATCATAAAACCGCTCATCATGTGCGCATATATTTCTTGCATATCCAAGCATACTCATGTATTTATGTAACTCAATAAACTGGATATTAAATTGCTTTGCTATGTCAATTTTATTCGTAGAATACGTACTAGCTGACGATACGTTTTAAATACTTTACTCATACTTATCTCCTTGCAAGGAATAATCCGTTTCATAATTGTCTTGCATATTCGATAACAGATTCTTCAGTTCTTCTTCAATGAATCGTGTGAACACATCCTCTGATGTGGCATCTTTAATTGCCTTAATGAAGAGATTATCCGATTCCTCGCTTCGGCGGCTGGGTGATATACCATATCCTTCTATAGTAGGGATTTTACTGATTTTTTTATTAATTTTTAATACTACGGACTTTCCGTATTCCTTTTGAATATATCTTATAAAATAGTAACCAATGGTATAACAGTCCTCATACCCTACATTTAGAAAATATTTCTCGAAGTCATTAAGCTGCTCGTCAGAAATACCATCCTGAATTTTGAATGGAACATACCCCTTATTCTTATCCTCATCATATTTCTTTACGACATCCTCAGCCATAGCACACGCTATACCCTCCGTCCATGCAGAAATTTGGCAGCCATAATCCATTTTTTCAAGATGATAGTAATGGGTTAGTTCATGATAATAAGTAAGAGAATCATCATTTATGTTCATGCTCATATAATCTTTTTCTGCTGAAGATCTGAATTCATAGGTGAATCTGATACGGAAGGGTTTCTTCCATATATCGGACCCCGGCAAATAATATTTAGTACCTACAGCCTTAACTGCATCTCTATAAGAATAAAGCATTTCTTTATAATCTTCCGGAAACTCTAAGTCGGCTTTGCCATATACAAAGATATCCTCTTCATCAATATATACTTTGTATTCATTCACAAATATATATAGATACTTAAGCTCCTCCTTTTTATCCTTGTCGATGGCAGTGATGTATCCGACTCTCCATGCATTCATATATTCAGGGTCCGGTTCGGCACCGGTATTGTGCGGTAGATATCCTGCAGATATCATTGCGTTTTCATTATTACTTTTATCCTTATCCTCGTCCTGAACATACTCAATATATGCATTCTCCATGGCAATTATAATCGGTGCCTGAATATTACCGTCCTTAAGTTTATACCATAAAAAATCATCGTATCTGTAATGGCCTGATTTATCTATTACTGTTGGTTTAACCGGAATAAAATCTATGGTATATCGAATATTATCAGGATTCATAATCCTAAGCTTGACTGCATTTTTGAACTCCATATAAGACAGACCTTGGTTCTCATGTATGCCCAAGCTCTTTCCTTTCTTATCAAGAGCCTCAATATAGATTTTCTTATCACTGTGTACAGCAGCATATATTCCGTTTGTTTTATATCCCACACTTTTAAAATCTTTAAATGTACTGTTCATATCCAGAAGAACAAGTGGAAAGTCGGATATGAAATCGGCAGAATAATGCTGATAATGCTCATAAGCATCCATTGTGATGGAATAGGTAACTTTAACATTACACTTATAGGTCTTATTTGAAACTGTTGCCGTTATTACCGCTGAACCATAGCCTTTGGCCTTAACTGTTCCGTTATTACTCACAGTTGCCACAGATTTATTACTCGATTTCCAAGTGACTTTACCCGATACTCCTGTAAGCTTCAGTTTTTTTGACTGGTTAGGCTCCAAAACAAGCTTTTCATAATTCAGATGGGCTTTTTTTGTTTTTTCTGCTGCCTGAACAACCACAGAGGAGTTCAAAGCTTGATTTGAATTTATTAAATG
>JAAYTK010000080.1 GCA_012523775.1 Clostridiales bacterium
ACAACGGAAGTTCCGGGAATGACTAAGGGGGATAAGGGGTATCTCAAGCGGGGAGATGCACAATCGAAAATTAAAAGGAGGTATTGGAGCAAAATGGGTAAAGAGCTAAGAAACGCAATAAAAAGAATTGCGGTACTCGTGATGGCTTTTGTGCTGGTATCTGCAGCTGTCTCGCCTGCATTGGCTGCACCTGCAAAGAAGGCACCAAGCCTGTGCCACAGTATCGGAATCCGGTGTAGTAACTGCGGTAGGTAACGGAACAGCAATAATTACAGCTAATATTCCAGGCGGAGTAGGAACATGTAAGGTTAATGTTGAATTACAGCCGGAGGATGCTATTGTATTCGACTTTGACGATGAGACCGTAGGAACGGCTAAGAGCTTCAGTGGCGCAGGTAAAGCCACCATAGCACTTGATCCTACCGCTATTGGTTCAACCAATAAGGTATTAAAGGTAGAGCCATCCGGATATTCACAATTTGCATATGTCGAAGTAAATCTACCCGAAGGTAAGAAACTTGGTGATTACACCTCCTTAATAGGAAAAATTCATCTAAAACAAGGGGATGTAGGCTATAAGAGCCTTATAGCACTGGCAGGTGAGAACATATCTGATCTGTCACTAAGTCATGAGCCGACTCCAAGCCAGATCGGTGCTTCAGACACTAAATCGGGTAATGAGGTATTTGAGCCTGTGACTATAGAATTTACCACTATGTCTTCAGCTTTAAGAAATCTTTCGGGAACAATAGTATTGGGATTTGGTATTCATTGTGCCGGAACCGGTTCAGGGGATGGATTACCTACAATCTATTATTTAGATGAGTTGGTACTGGTTCCATATACCGGTGACCCGGTTGCGATTGAAGGTGTTACCTTAAATAAGAGTACATTAACACTTTCCGAAGGAAAGACCGAACAGCTGGTGGCTACAATAGTGCCAAACAACTATACTACAAGCGGCGAGATTACCTGGACATCCAGTGATCCAACAGTGGCAACTGTCGATTCTACAGGTAAGGTTACTGCCGTAAAAGAAGGAAATGCAACGATTACTGCAAAGACTGCGATTGATGGAGTTTCCGTGGTTTCATATGAAGCAGACTGTGCAGTCACAGTAACACCGGCGGTTGATGAACCATCGGCACCTGATATATATTTTGAAGATTTCTATATAGCTTATGAAGAACGCTTGGGTGTTGAAGAATACAATAAATACCTTGACGGAGAGAACTTTAAGTATATTGCTCATAGTGGCGGTGTAACGGAAGATACCTTAAATAAGTTTTTATCATGGGAAGGTATTAAGGAAGTCGTAAAGAGTATTGAGATAACTATTGAGATATCATCGGCTCAGGCTGTTACTGGAGCATCAATTCAAGTTGATACTTTGATGCAGAACAAAGTGGATGATAGTTGGTTAGGCTCTTATATGATACAGACTGACGATACCGGATTAGAAATCATAAGCGAACCATATAAAATATACAGGAGTATAATTCTCTCTGATGAGTATTGGAACGAGGATGATACTATTACAGGTAAAATATCCGCTAAGCTTAATAACCTTAAGGAAGGAACAATTGTTGAAGCTACGATAACCATTAAGGTAACTTCAAATACTAAATGATAGTGAGTAATCATGAAGTTATATAAGTAATACTGTCAGAAAGACTACTACTTAGGCAGATGAAAGTCAGCCCGGTGGTAGTCTTTCTCCTACTGTATAAAATGATACCTATATAACTAATAAAAATGATACCTATATAACTAATTTACTTGAAAACATATCCCTGTATTAGTATACTGACTATATAAATGTTTACCGTGCAATCATATAATTATGAGATAGAAAGGAAACAAGCCTATGGATATGACATTACGTTGGTTTGGGAAAAAACATGATAGTGTTAAATTGGAGCATATAAAGCAAATACCGGGGGTAAGCGGTGTGGTTTCTTCGCTTCATGACATACCCGCAGGTGAAGCATGGAAGTTGGAGGATATATTAGAACTTAAGAATCAGGTGGAGGCGGCAGGTCTTAAGCTGATTGGAATCGAAAGCGTTAACGTGCACGAGGATATTAAGATAGGTCTTCCTTCAAGAGAGCAGTATATTGAGAATTATAAGACATCTCTTGAGAATCTCGGAAAAGCCGATGTTCATATGGTATGTTATAATTTTATGCCGATTTTTGATTGGACAAGAACCGATTTGGCTATGAGGCTTGAGGATGGATCTTATGCATTGGCTTATGATGAAAATATGATTAAGGATTTAAAGCCTGAGATGATGTTCGAACGAATGGAGAAGGAAAGCGGAGGCTTTATTCTTCCCGGCTGGGAGCCTAACCGCAGAGACGAGATTATGGACCTGTTTGAGAAATATAAGGATGTAACGGCAGAAAAGCTCATGGCTAATTTAAAATATTTCCTGGATGCCATAATGCCCGTATGTGAAAAATATAAGATCAAGATGGCATTGCATCCCGATGATCCCGCATGGAGTGTATTCGGCCTACCAAGAATAGTGGTAAGTGAGAAGGCATTAGAGGAGATAGCCGCTTTAAATAATAGTATTTACAATGGTTTTACGTTATGTAGCGGATCATTAGGAAGTAATCTAAGGAATAACTTACCTGATATTATCAGAAATCCAAAAATCAGTAATAGGATTCACTTTGCTCATCTTAGAAATATGAAGTTTGATGATGATGGGGTATTTCATGAAAGCTCGCATCTTTCATCAGACGGTAATTTTGATATGTATGAGATAGTCAAAGCCCTTTATGACATTGGCTTTGATGGAGTAGTGCGTCCCGATCATGGAAGAATGATTTGGGATGAGCAGGCAAGACCGGGTTACGGTCTTTATGACAGAGCTCTTGGCGTGGCTTATCTAAACGGATTATGGGAAGCCATCAGAAAACAGGACAAGTAAAACGATTTAGGCGATAACATTATAGAATTATAAATATTGTTATTAAGAAAGGTATTGGAGCATGAAACTTATTAATTATGATAATTCATGGATACAAAAGGGCTATGAACTACCAAGCTATGACAGAGACAGCATAAGAAAAGAGACTATGGATAATCCCACCTGGATACATTTTGGAGCGGGGAATATCTTTCGCGGTTTTCCTGCTGCAGGGCTTAACAGCATGCTTAATGAAGGAAGCTATGACAGAGGTGTTATCGTCAGTGAGGGCTTTGATTATGAGATAATCGAGAAAGCCTATAGACCATATGACGATCTGAGTCTATTGGTCGTTCTAAAATCCGACGGAAATATAGAGAAGAAGGTTATCGGCAGTGTAGTCGAATCTATTGCCGCTGATACCACCCTGAAAAATGAATGGGAGCGTCTGAAAGAGATATTTCGTAAGCCATCCCTGCAAATGGTAAGCTTTACGATTACAGAAAAGGGTTATAGCTTGGTTGATTCGGCAGGTGTATATCTTGGTATTGTATTAGATGATTTTAAAGCAGGATACAATAGGCCCACACATCTTATGGGAAAAATAACAGCGCTTCTGCATGAGAGATATCTTGGTTCTAACTCACAGCCTTCTAAGCTTCCTATATCTATGGTGAGTATGGATAACTGCTCCCATAACGGAGATAAATTATTCGAAGCGGTAGAAGTCTATGCAAAGAATTGGGTAAATAATGGCTTTATAGATGAAGGTTTTCTGGGTTACATCAGGGATACGAATAAAGTGGCATTTCCATGGAGTATGATCGATAAGATCACACCGAGACCGGATGACAAAATTAAGTTTCTTTTGGAGGAGGATGGGTTCGAGGATACGGAGCTGATAATAACCTCAAAGAATACCTACACGGCACCGTTTGTCAATGCTGAGGAAACGGAATATCTTATAATCGAGGATGCGTTCCCCAATGGAAGGCCGCCCTTTGAAAAGGCAGGTTTTCTGTTTACAGACAGAGAGACAGTGGACAAGGTCGAGAAGATGAAGGTATGTACATGCCTCAATCCTCTTCATACGGCTCTCGCAATCTTCGGTTGTCTTTTGTCCTATACAACTATTTGGGAGGAAATGAGAGATCCGGACCTGGTTAGGTTGGTCAACAGGATAGGATATGATGAGGGAATGCCTGTGGTGGTTAATCCCGGTGTAATAGATCCCATAGATTTTATTAAGGCTGTACTGGAGATTCGTTTACCCAATCCTTTTATGCCGGATGCACCTCAGCGAATAGCCACCGATACATCCCAGAAGATACCTATCCGTTATGGCGAAACCATAAAGTCATATAGAGACAGCGGTACGCTTAAGGTCTCGGATCTGACCTTTATACCCCTTACAATAGCCGGATGGTGCAGGTATCTTATGGGAATCGATGATGAAGGCAATCCCTTTACCCCTAGCCCTGACCCCTTACTTGATGAGCTGATGGATTATGTTAAGGATGTTAGGTTAGGAGACACCAATGCAGATACAAGTATCTTAAGACCAATACTCTCCAATGATAAAATCTTTGCGGTTAATCTATATGATGTCGGATTAGGAGAAAAGATTGAGGGTATGTTCCGGGAGCTTACTGCCGGTAAGGGAGCGGTGAGAGATACATTAAGAAAATATTTAGATTCAGTACCAGGTACGGGTACAGTTAAATAGATGAAAGGAGCGTAATACAATGAAGTCTTACAGAAAGGAACTGCTTTTTAATACTAAGACCCGTAGGGCATTTATCAATATTACCCCACAGGTCGAAGCGGCTCTGAGAGAAAGTGGTATAAAGGAAGGTCTGTGTCTTGTTAATGCCATGCACATTACGGCAAGTGTGTTCATAAATGATAACGAAAGCGGCCTGCATCGTGACTTTGAAAGGTGGCTCGAAAAGCTCGCACCGGAAAAGCCATATGACCAGTATGATCATAATGGCTATGAGGATAATGCGGATGCTCATTTGAAGCGCTCTGTCATGGGACGGGAGGTTGTTGTAGCCGTCACGGACGGAAGGCTTGACTTTGGAACCTGGGAGCAGATATTCTATGGTGAATTTGACGGCATGCGTAATAAGCGTGTGCTGGTGAAAATAATCGGAGAGTAAATATGCACTATCTGCCACCGAGAGTTACTCTCAGCAATTCATCTATAAATTTATCGGTCTCATTTATCCAGGGGCTATGGCCTGAATTTTCAAACCATACCAGTTCCTTGTGAGGGGCGGTTAGTGTCTCAAAGTAATCCTCTACCAAGGAGGTTGGAGCATTAATATCATGACGGCCAATGAAGAAATATATTGGAACGCCTAATTTTGCATAATTGATTCGTAAGTCAGTTTCATATAGCTGAGGATATACATGATTGAAGGTGGTAACTATACCCCTAAAATAATTAATCTTATCAATTATCCCGTATTCCTCTGAGAATAAATCACGAAGCGTATTATATCCACTGTTATGTATCTTTGGATTTCTCATCATATAATCACTTAGATACTGTAGATATTCTGCGCTTTTCCAGGTTACGTTCTTACCATAGTAAGGGGGAGGACCGTTTTCTTTTAACTTTTGAAGCTTCCCGGTATCATTTTTATTCTCGGCAATTTCCATGGCAAACTCATAATCTATGAGTTCGGTCTCCAAAAATGCCACCATCTGGCCTGTGCCAATGACACAGTGGTACAATTCGGGTGCTTTATCCGCCAGGAAGATTCCTAATGCACTGCCCCAGGATTCACCGACCAGGTATATTTTCTCT
This sequence comes from Clostridiales bacterium, assembly GCA_012523775.1. Lineage (GTDB taxonomy): Bacteria > Bacillota > Clostridia > Lachnospirales > Lachnospiraceae > Mobilitalea. The sequence goes on from JAAYTK010000080.1 coordinate 5,736, forward strand.
TGATTAAATTCATCACATAGGTATTTTGTCAATTCATAACCGTCATCAATATAATTTTCCACAGAAATATTCTTACCTGCATTATAAGATTTGGCAGAACCAGGCTGATCCCAATTTACTACGACAAAATGCTTTTCCAGCTTTGAGAGGGTATGACGTACTGCCGCCATCTGGGAACCGCCCGGTCCTCCTGCCAAAAACAAAAGAATGGGATTGTCTTTATCTGTTCCACGGATACTGATCCATTCCTTTCGACCATTGAGCTCTATTTTCCTGAGCTCGTAAATACTGTTGGAATTATCTTTTGACTTAACAAAAGGAGTATGTGCGGTTATCTGTGTAAATACAACAAACAGTATACACAGAATTATACTGACACTTAATATAATAATATTTGTCCTGAGTCTTGACGGGTTAAAGCGGTTGGCACCGGCTTTAAAATGTCTGGCAGCTACAAATATAATCCTAAATAATAAAGATATAAATGAAACCACAGACACAAGTGATAATCCAAAAAATATTAATACTTTTACCATAAATAATCTCCTGTTATTAAATTTGACCGTTGTTCAAAAATAGCATAACAAAATGTTGACCACTGGTCAATATTTTATTTTTATGATATGATATAAATTAGAGAACTATACAAGACAAATTTATATTATTAAAGGCGGTGAGAGAGATAGATAAAAGAGAACGCATTTTAAATGCAGTGCAGGAGTTGCTTAAGGACGGTAAAGCAGGTAAAGCATCTGTCAGTGACATAGCAAAGAAGGCAGGGATTGCTAAGGGTGGTATATATTATTATTTTAGCTCTAAGGAAGAGATAATAGATGAGCTGGTAGATCGACAGTATAGTAATATCATAGAGGACTGCCGGGAAGCAGTTGAGAAAAGTGATAGTAATGCTCCCGATAAGCTGAGATTGCTACTAAACAGTTATCGCAGCGGTATTGTGGATAAGAATCTTGATGTATATCTTCATTCTCAGGAGAATGCATATATTCATCAAAAATCTTTAGCTACAATATTAATAAAGCTTTCGGAAATAGTTACTTCGATTATAGATCAGGGCAATAAAAGAAAGGAATTTAAATGTGAATATCCAAGGGAATATGCTGAAATAACATTATCCGCATTTACATTTCTCTTAGATCCGGGTATATTTAACTGGTCGAAAGAGGAAATAAATAATAAAATGAGAGCACTTGCGGACATATTGGAGAAGGGACTGGGTGCGAAGATCGGAGCATTTTCGTTTTTATACGAAAGCAAATAATCGGTACCAGGTACATGTAAACTGTACCTGGTACCGAAATGGTACCGAAATGATGGTACCTTTTTGTCCCTACAACTTTGTTGTAGGAGCATGGCAGTGATGGTCTTCGCAGATATAATAGGTGGTTTTGTCATCTATGGCATGATAATCCTTTATATATTTCACGATTTTTTGTAATTCTTCTTCATTTTGCTTCGTTTTTACGATGACTGTCATATTCGGGTTATAGTGGGATGCCATATACTTCTTTAATTCTTCAAACTCCGGGTTTTCCCGGGGGTTTCTTTTTATGGTTTTAGCCGTAGTAATATTATCGTCTTTGTTACTGACGACGCATATGATTTCCTTTGAGGGATATAATGCACCAAGGAAAGCAAGCTGAGCAAAGCAATAGCTCGCAGGGTGGTTTTTAACCTGTCCTGCAAGGAAGCGAAGCTGTTTATCTGCATATTCTCTGTATTTTGAATTAGTGGTTATATGAGCGATTCTTTGCAGTACATATCCGGCCACTGAGTTACCCGAAGGAATTGCGCCATCGTAGACCTCCTTAGGGCGGTAAATTAATTCCTCAGAATCGTTACCGGTCAGGAAGAATCCCTCATTAATGTCATCCCAGAAATCCAGTAGCATCTTGTCCATAAGCTCAATTGCCTGCTTCAGATATATGGTGTTGAAGGTTGCGTCATACACACATAGAAGTGCATAACAAAGGAATGCATAATCATCCAGATTACCGTTGTTTGCGGCCTCTCCATCACGATACCTTACATAAAGCCGACCGTCCTTATCTATGAGCTTTGTATTGATAAAATTAACCGCACGCTCCGCGATATCAGCATATTCCTTGCACTGCAGTATAATAGCTGCCTTGGCATATGCGGATATCATAAGGCTGTTCCATGAGGTAAGAATCTTATCATCCTTGTGTAGCTTATAACGGTTCTGACGGTACCTATATATATAGTTGCATAGTCTTGAGACTCTTTCGTTTTCCGGATTAAGCTCGGTAGCATGAAGGCGATTCGGAATGGAGGATCCCTCAAAACTTCCCTCCTTTGTTATATTAAAATAATTACAGAAGAAGCCTGCATCATCGTTTTGAAGAACGGAATTTATCTCGTCAGGCGTAAATACATAGTATTTTCCCTCAACACCTTCGCTGTCTGCATCCTGAGCGGAATAAAAGCCTCCCTCCATATCTGTCATTTCCCGATGAATATATTCCAAAATCTGAGTGGCGATGACTCTATATAAGGAATTCTTTGTATGCTGATAGGTCTCAAGATAGGCTATTGCCAAAAGGGCATTGTCATAAAGCATTTTCTCAAAATGCGGAATCAGCCATTTGGCATCGGTAGAATATCTGGAAAAGCCATAGCCGATGTGATCATATATTCCGCCCTTATACATATTGGTTAAGGTGTTTTCCACCATAAATAATGTTTTTTCATCTGCTTCAAGACTGGAGTAAGCCAGAAGGAACATCAGGTTATGAGGTGTAGGAAACTTAGGCTCATTACCGAATCCGCCGTAATCATGATCAAAATTCTGCTTAAGCTGAGAAACTGCAAGATTAACAAGATCCTTCGTTACATCTGCCTTGTCGGTTTGACCTTCAAAATTCCTTTTCATAATCTGTGTGATGCTACTGCCGATGTCCATCAATTCATCCTGATTTCGTATCCAGTCTTCGTGAACCCGGGTCAGTAAATCCATTAATCCCATAAGACCGTAGCCTGTATTTTTTGGAAGATATGTGGTAACATAAATCGGCTTTGCATCGTAGACATTAGCAAGTACCTCAGGAATAGCCAATAGATAAAAATATCGGCCTATTTTCTTGCTTGGCTTTGCTAAATGCCTCCTCACCCCATGGATACCAATTAACGGGGTTATAGGCGTGTTGTAGAAGATAAGGGGATTTTTCTTCTTTTAATCTATTGGCTATTAACGTTGAGTTACTCATAATATCACCTCCAGTCATGAATTTATTTACTTGTTTAGCATACCCAAAAGTAATTATAGAAATTCAATATCTTTAGCACACCAATTTTTCAATAATATAACTTTTTCACATAATGGCTATCCCACTTATCATATAATGAAACAAAGCTTAATTAAGGGATGGGCATGCTATGATTATCCATGTTGTTGAACAGGGGGAGACTATTAATTCAATTGCCGGGTTTTATGGCATATCTGCTGAAAGACTGGCTTTAGATAATGGAATAGATACTCAGATTAATTTGGCTGTCGGAGAAACCGTTGTTATATTACTACCGGAAATAGTATATACCGTTCAGGAAGGTGATACCTTAGAAAGTATAGCTGTAAGCTTTAATATATCAATTATGGAAATTCTAAGAAATAATCCTTTTATTAATGATAGACGATATTTATATCCGGGCGAAATGCTGGTAATAAAGTATGAAGATGAGAAAAAAGGCACAATATCAACCAACGGTTATGTTTATCCCTTCATTGATATGGATTTGCTAAAAAAGACATTGCCGTTTTTGACGTATCTGTCAGTATATAGCCATTATTACACCGTTACGGGAGAAGTAATCAGTATTAATGACATGGATATAATACGTACCGCCAGAGATTACGGAGTTGCACCTATTATGGTACTGACTGGTTTAGTCGGCGGACCTCAGGAAATAATAGAAGTGATTCACAGTATACTTATAAATGAAGATTTACAGGATTATTTAATAGAAAATTTAATTAGTGTATTAGAGACCAAGGAATATTATGGTGTCAACATAACCACTCCTTATATATTACCTGAGGATCGTAATTTATTCGTGGGTTTTATAAGGAAATTCTCTATGCGTCTTAGAGGAGAGGGGTATAAACCATTTATAACCTTTACCCGTAGTGCTTTTGAGCTTTTAACTAATGTTAATTATGGAGAATTACAATATGACATTTTAGGGGAATTAGTGGACAATGTAACAATCATTACTTATGAATGGGGATTTTCATATGGATTGCCGCCTTCTATTGTTTCATTCGGTACAATTGGAAATACCATAGCTTATGCCCTCAGCCTGATTGATTCTAATAAATTGAATTTTGGATACTCAACTATTGGTTATGTTTGGAGGCTTCCTTATTTTGCGGGTACTTCAATTTCTCAATCGATTACCTATGATTCTGCAATCAATTTAGCAAGAGACGTTAATGCTGTAATAAATTTTGATGAAATAACCAGGGCATCTTATTTTCAGTACTTTTCCGATTTTGAATATATTTTAAGATTTAGGGATGCAAGAGGGATAAATGATATAGTTGGTTTGGTACCTATGTATGGAGTAGAAGGTGTGGCTATATGGAATGTCATGTATTTCTTTTACCAGATGTGGTTGGTAATTAATTCACAATTTGACATCAGGAAGGTTATACCGATAAGAATTTAAGACGGTAATTTATTGTATGATAATGCAAAGTCTGTTAAGGGGGAAGCCATGATAATTCATGTTGTTAAGCAGGGAGAGACTATAAATTCTATCGCTGAATTATATGGAAAATCGGTCGATAGATTGATATTAGAAAACGGAATTGTCGATGCGGATAATTTGGTTATTGGAGAAACTCTGATTATTCTTTATCCCGAGACAGAGTATACTGTACAGCCGGGTGATACCCTGGAGGGTATTGCGATAAGACATAATACCAGTATATTGGAGCTTCTTAGAAATAATCCATATCTTTCCGACAGGCAATATATATACCCCGGTGAGGTTATAGTTATTAAATATAAGGAAGAAAGAATAAGAACCATGTCTATCAATGGGTTTGTATATCCTTTTGTCAATATTGATACCCTTAAAAAAACTTTGCCGTTTCTGACCTATATTACGATTTACAGCTATTATTATACAGGACAAGGAGAAATTTTAGATATAAATGATGACGAGATAATAAGATTATCCAGAATATATGGTGTTGCACCAATCATGATGTTATCAGGTTATTCCCGTAGTATGGCCGAAGAAATAGAAACGACAAACAATATATTACTGGACGAAGACATACAGAACATATTGATTAACAATATAATAACCAGAGTAAAAAGCAAAGGATATTATGGGGTCAGCTTTAATACCCCTTATATAAAGCCTGAGTCCAGGCCCTTATATGTGGATTTTATAATAAAATTGTCCACGAGGCTCAGAATCGCAGGATTTATAACAATCGTCAGCTTAACCAAGAGCGTTTTTGATCTCTTATCAAATATAAACTGTCAGGAGCTACAGTATAGAGTTATAGGTAATGCTGCAGATTATATATTATTAATATCATATGAGTATGGTTTTTCCTTTGGACTATCCCCATCCGTCGCATCTTTTGATACTATAAATAATTTTTTTGAATTTCTGACAGATTTAGTACCTTCCGAAAAGGTTGTAACTGGATTATCTACCATAGGCTATCTTTGGAGACTTCCTGTTATTGACGGTGAATCCAGAGGGCAATCGATGAGCTATGATTCGGTTATTGCATTGGCGAGAGAGTTAGGTGTGGAAATACAATATGATGATATTACAAAAGCATCTTATTTTCAATATATCTCTCAATATGAGTACTATGTCAGGTTTAGAGACGCCAGGGGAATAGATGCACTATTAAGCTTGGTACCCACTCACAATCTCAATGGAACAGCCATATGGAATTGTATGTACTTTTATCATCAGCTATGGCTTCTTGTAAACTCTCAATACTATATAGAGAAAATAGTACCTCTTAGAACAGTAGACTGCAATGAAAGTATATGTGATAACGTCACAGAAGGAAATTAATAATTATAGTATAGTTGATGCATAAAACAGAACATGAATAATTAAGGAGGAAATAATATGGCATCAATTAAAATAACAAAGCAAAATTTTGAAGATGAAGTTTTAAAATCGGAGAAACCGGTATTATTGGATTTCTGGGCAGCATGGTGCGGTCCCTGTAGAATGGTGTCGCCTACCATAGAAGAAATTGCCAAGGAAAACGAGGATATTAAGGTTGGTAAGATTAATGTGGATGAGGAAAGTGAGCTTGCCGCTAAATACAGTATTATGAGTATCCCAACCATCATGGTCCTTAAAGAGGGCAAGGTCTCTGCTACTGCAGTCGGTGTTCGTCCCAAAAACGAATATTTGAAAATGCTTCAGGTTTAAAGCCGGATAGCATTGAATAATGTATCCTTCTGAGTTATAATATATACGATAGTTACACAACCATTAACCTTTAACTAAGGAAAGGAGAAATGAATTTGCATAATGCACCAAAGTTTTATAAATGTAATCTCTGTGGTAACATTATAGAAAAGCTACACGACTCCGGTGTGCCGGTAGTGTGCTGCAATGAAGAAATGGAAGAATTGGTTGCAAATACCGTTGATGCATCGAAGGAAAAGCATGTACCCAGTGTATCCGTTGTCGGAAATATTGTTAGTGTTGCCGTAGGGGATGTGCTTCATCCGATGGAGGAAAAGCATTACATTATGTGGATTTATCTTCATACGAAGAAGGGTTGTCAGAGAAAGGATCTGCTACCCGGTGAAGAGCCAAAGGCAGTGTTTGCATTAGATGACGATGAACTGATTGCCGTATATGAATACTGCAACCTTCATGGTCTGTGGAAGAAGGAAATAGTATAGAAATAGCAATATAACATATTTAAAAAAACATGCAGTATCTTTACTGCTGTTTTTTTGTGCAATCCTATGGATTTTACCGGGAAGGTAAAGTATAATGTGTTAAGGAGTAAATATTTTGCTATTGAAATGATATGTCTACGTTTGGAGAGGTAAATTATGAGCGAAAAGGTTACATATTATCAGGAGACCTTAAAGTTTTGGAAGGACCTAAATGAAGAGCAGAGAGACCTGTTAAATCGGTCAATAATTAAAAAGCATTTTAATAAGGGAGAAGCAATGCGTACCAGCTCGAAGAATTGTTCGGGTCTTTTTCTTATTGAAAGTGGTCAGGTCCGTGCTTATATTGTGTCTGAAAACGGTAAAGAGATAACTCTCTATCGCTTGTTTGACAGAGATGTATGTATATTTTCCGCTTCATGTATAATGAAAAATATAAGCTTTGATATATTTATTGAGACAGAAAAAGAAACAACGGCTTATCTGATACCGACTCCGATTTATGATAAGCTTTCTAAGGAATCGATTGCAGTACAGGTATTCGCGAATGAACTTATGGGTTCACGTTTTTCTGAGGTTATGTGGATTATGGAGCAGGCTTTATTTATGACACTGGATAAAAGACTTGCCATATTTTTATTAGAGCAGTCTAATATAGAGCAATCAGATAAGATTGAGATAACTCATGAAAAGATTGCAAATCATCTCGGTTCAGCAAGAGAGGTGGTAACCCGGATGTTAAAGTACTTTCAGAACGAAGGTATAGTATCGCTTAGCAGAGGTGCGATTCATATAAAGGATTATAAAAAGCTGGAGAAACTTACGATGTACTAATTAGATGTTACGAAGGAGGTAATATAATGCGTTTGGTTTTCTTAGGAGCTACACATGAGGTAACCGGAAGTTGTTTTTATCTGGAGGCTTGTGGTAAGCATATTCTAATCGATTGTGGTATGGAACAGGGGAGAGATTCATTTGAAAATCAGGAGTTGCCTATATCGGCCGCCTCTGTGGATGCTGTACTGCTGACCCATGCACATATAGATCATTCGGGTAAGCTTCCTATGCTATATAATCAAGGCTTCAGAGGTGAAATCCATGCGACCGGTGCAACAGGTGCTCTATGCGATATTATGCTTCGTGACAGTGCTCATATCCAGATGGCAGAGGCTGAATGGAGAAACAGAAAGGGTAAACGTTCCGGTGGCAAGGCTTATGTTCCTCTTTATGACATGGAGGATGCAATGGCGACTGTCCGTATGTTTGTGACCCATGATTATAATGAAAGGTTTGTCCTTTTTGAAGGAATAGAAGTACGCTTTATAGACGTAGGACATTTATTAGGCTCAGCCAGTATTGAGATTTGGATTACCGAGGCGGGAGTTACGAAAAAAATAGTATTCTCTGGTGATATTGGTAATATCGACCAGCCCCTTATAAACAATCCGGAGTATATTAATGAGGCTGATTATGTTGTCATGGAATCAACCTATGGTGACAGGAATCACGAAATACCTCCTGATTATGTTACGGAGCTATCGAAAATTATACAGGAGACATTCGGTAGAGGAGGCAATTTGGTTATACCTTCCTTTGCCATAGGAAGAACCCAGGTGTTACTGTATTATATCAGGAAAATAAAAGAGGATGGTCTGATAAAGGGACATGATAACTTTAAAGTCTATGTAGACAGTCCGCTGGCTATCGAAGCCACCCATATATATGAGAAGAATATTGCAGGCTATTTTGATAAGGAAGCAATGGAGCTGATCAATGCAGGTATAAATCCCATAAAATTTCCGGGCTTGAAAACCGCCATAACATCGGATGAATCCAAGGCGATTAATTATATAGATGAACCGAAGGTGATTATCTCGGCAGCAGGAATGTGTGATGCAGGAAGGATAAGGCATCATCTAAAGCATAATCTGTGGAGAGAGGACAGTACGATTTTATTTGTGGGACATCAATCTGAGGGAAGCCTGGGAAGAATAATTCTGGATGGTGCACCGGAGGTTAAGCTTTTTGGGGAAGTAGTAACCGTGAATGCACATATCCGTCGTCTGCATGGAGTCAGTGGTCATGCGGACAGGGATGGTCTGATAAGATGGTTGACCGCCATCGAGAAGAAGCCTGAGAGAGTATTTGTGGTTCATGGTGATGATAAAGTATGCGAAACATTCACCGAGTATATTAGAGATGAGCTGGGATACAATGCATATGCACCATATAGCGGTACAGTTGTAGATCTTCTAAGAAACGTAATAGTCGTAGAGGGGCAGAGAATACCTGTGGTTAGGAAAGAAGATAAGAAAAAAGCCGCTACGATATATGAAAAGCTTGTTAATGCCGGAAAGAGACTGATGATTGTCATACAGCATAACAAGGGCGGTACCAATAAGGACCTTGCCAAATTTACAAGTCAAATAAATGCACTTTGTGATAAATGGGACAGGTAATCGTCCTCTCATAAATTCAGTTTGATTATATGCTAATGACTTAGACTACTTCGGGCAGAGGATACCGGGGATGGTAAGTTAGGAGGAAATATTATGGGTTGCTTAGGAAATGCTATATGGTTTGTTTTCGGCGGATTTGTAAGCGGATTAAGTTGGATACTTGCAGGCTGCTTATGGTGTATAACGATTATCGGTATTCCAATAGGTATACAGTGCTTTAAATTTGCCGGATTATGCTTTTTTCCTTTTGGAAAGGAAGTCGTATATGGAGGCAGTGCGGGGTCATTGCTTCTTAACATCGTCTGGATGCTTGTTACCGGAATACCGCTGGCTATTCAGTCGGCAGTATTTGGAATATTATTTTGTATTACAATCATAGGAATACCCTTCGGACTTCAGCACTTTAAGATTGCAAAACTTGCATTAATGCCCTTTGGCTCCACAATAAAATAGTGGTTGGTTTTTATTGAATATTTTATTATTATAAGTTACAATTTATGTGAAACTTATCATCAACCTATTATTCAGAAGGAGGTCATATAATGGAAGGGAGATCAATAAAAATCAATGCACCGTCAAGCAAGAAGATTACACTGAAAGTTATTCCCGGACATTTTGCCACAGCCCATTCCCACGTCAATCTTTATATTGACTTGAATACTACAAGGACACGTTTAAGTCAAGCCTCAGAGGTTGCCCATGCTATGTCTAAGCAGTATGTGAATAGTGTGGTGGTTGATACTATTGTCTGCCTGGATAAATGCGATGTTATCGGGGCGTTTTTGGCTCAGGAGCTTACAGCTGCCGGTATCCGTTCCATGAATGCACATCAGACTATGTATATTGTATCTCCGGAATTTAATACTAATGGGCAGATGATGTTTAGTGATGATAACCAGAGAGCAATTTATAATAAAAGAGTGCTCCTGTTAGTTGCATCGGCAACAACGGGCGATACCATACGAAGGAGTCTGGAGTGTATCAGATATTATGGCGGTACAGTAATCGGTATAAGCGCAATATTCTCTGCCGTAGAAGAGGTGGAGGGAATGAATGTTAACACAATATTCAGAAAGAAAGACCTTCCGGATTATCAAAGCTATAATATAAATGAATGTCCGCTCTGCAAATCGGGACAAAGACTGGAAGCCATTGTAAATGGTTATGGATATCTAAGACTATAAATATATAAGAATATGCCGATATTAAAGCTGTTGTAAATATATTGAGGCGAACGGGGTTAAACTAATTGCTTCGGTATAGTTGTACAACAGCTTTTTTTATATCGTGAATTATCGACTTGTGCAAGATTATGCTATTATATTGCAAAACTATTTGCACAAATACAATTTTTGGTTTTGTGTAACGGCACAAAATAATCAGACTTGAGACATATATATTATTATATATTACTATATTTTTATTTAGGATAAAATATTTAGCAAAAAATGAATATTAAGGATGACTAATTTACAATAGTGTGCTATAATTAATGCATAATACGACAGAAACGCCAAATAAATTGTGCATTATAGTGCAAATATGAGAGCAAATGAAAGCCCACAACAAAAAAGGCTTGTTATTGGAGGAAAAATGAAGTTTAAAAGGACTCACATACTAATATGCTTCATAATAACTGCATTATATTTGTCAGGGTGTGAGTCGACGGAGAATGTCGTTCCCGATGAGAGCTCCCAAAACGGCACCAAGGATTATCTCATTGAAGAAGACTCCTCACCGGAATTTATTCCGGTATATCTTAATGATAAACAGGAGCTTATATATACCTGTGAGGCCGAGGAAGGAGTGTTTAACGGGAATGTATATTTTGAATCCGATAAAGCCGGACATAGCGGAACCGGTTATGTTACGGGCTTTGAGGCCGACGATGATGCCTGCACGGTATTGATATCGGTTGAGAATGACGGAAAGTATGACTTGAATTTTATCAGTGCATCCGTAGGTGGCTATAAAGAAAACTATGTTTATGTTGATGGGGAGAATATGGGAGTTATTTCTGTTGACAGTAAGGAGTTTTCAGATTCGGTACTGGAGCATGTGTATTTATCCTCCGGTGAGCATGAGGTAACCGTAAAAAAATATTGGGGATGGATTATGCTTGATAAGATTGAGGTATGTACTTCCAGACAGATAAATCCGGAGAAATATAATATTAAGCCGATTCTTGCGAATAAGAATGCTACTGAGAATACAAAGAGGCTGATGAGCTATCTGTGTGATATATATGATGAATATTTCCTTTCGGGACAATACTGTAACACAGGGCAGTATGGAAGGGAATTTGTGGTTATAAAGAAGACAACAGGAAAGACACCGGCAATACTTGGGCTGGATTTCATAGAGTATACTCCTTCCAGAGTAGAGAACGGCAGTAAGGGGAGTCAGACGGAGTTGGCGATAGATTTTTGGAGGGATGGGGGAATAGTAACATTTTGCTGGCATTGGAATGCCCCGAGTAAATACCTTACTAAGGAATGGTACCGTGGATTTTATACCGAGGCGACTGATATTAACCTTAAAAAGATAATGAACGGACAGGATAAAGAGGGATATGACCTTCTTATGAGGGATATAGATGTAATTGCCAAGGAGCTTCAAAAGCTTCAGGATGCAGGGGTACCGATACTGTGGAGACCTTTGCATGAAGCGAGCGGAGGTTGGTTCTGGTGGGGAGCATCGGGACCGGAGGCATATATAGAGCTTTATACATTATTATATGAAAAGCTGACGAACGAGTATCAATTAAATAATTTAATCTGGGTGTGGAACGGACAGGATAAGGAATGGTATCCGGGAGATGAGTACGTAGATATTGTAGGAGAGGATATCTATCCGGGGGAAAGGGTGTATACATCCCAGATTGCTCGTTATCTGAAAGCATTGGATTATACAGGCTCGGCAAAGCTTACATATCTGACGGAGAACGGATGTGTGTTTGATCCGGATTTAGCCATAAGGGACGGCGCCATGTGGGGAAGTTGGTGTACCTGGGGTGGTGAATTTGTAGCTAAGGACATTGGAATTCATACACTCAGTGAACAGTATACCGAAGCGGATATGCTTATTAAGGCGTACTCACATGAAAGAGTCCTGACCTTAGAGGATTTACCCGATTTCAACACATATTCTATTGGAGAGTAAGAGTGCTTAAGGGGGGTTACGGCATGAATATTAAACTATGCCTGAGGAGAATCATAGCATGTATTCTTATAGTGACTATGATGGGCATTTCTATGCTTACAGATACTACCATATCACGGGCCGCTACTGATATGGATCAGGATATATTCGAGGAAATGGTAAGAACTTATTCCATTGACGATACAATCCCTTCCTATAAAGATTACATAGCAACCCATGAACAAATATATCCTGAAGCTAATATTATTATATCTGCTTCGGATTTTGCCAGATATGAGGAAGACGGTGTTGCGGCCAGTCCTATTATTTATGAAAACTATGAAGGTATGGAAGGAAGCTCTGTACTTACCGAGGATAATTCACTGATTGAATTTGATGTGGAGATATCAGAGAGTGGCTTTTATTATCCGTTCCTAACATATTATCCTGTGGAAGGGAAAAGCTCGGATATACAGAGAAGCTTATTTGTGGATGGGAAGCTTCCCTATAATGAAATGGCTTTGATTGAATTTTATCGCCTATGGGAGTTGGAAGATAAGGAATCCTATACGGATGAGAACGGTATTACAATAAAGAATTGGAGAAAGGACAATCAGGGCAATGATTTAAAACCCAGAAGTGTAGAGGTACCACAGTGGATATCCTCATATTATTATGACAGCGACGGTTATATATCAAAACCGTTAGCCATATATCTGACAAAGGGAAGGCATACTATTTCCATGCTTTCCTTAAGAGAACCTATGCTTATACATAGCCTAAGTTTAAAGAATGCTGAAAATGTCTTAGACTATGCTTTTGCTAAGACCGTCTGGGATAGCATGGGGGTTTCGGATTCTTCCGGACAGCATATAAGGATAGAGGCAGAGAATGCTTCTTTGACCTCATCCCAGATGCTATACCCAAGACAGGATCAATCCTCACCGGCGGTCTATCCATCGAGTCCAAAGACACTTCTTAATAATACCATTGGAGATAATTCATGGCGTAATGCCGGACAGTGGATTCAGTGGGATTTTGAAGTGACTGAAAGCGGATATTATCATATTTCTTTACATGCAAAGCAAAGCTATCTTCGTGGCATCAATGTTTCCCGTAAAATAACAATAGACGGTATCGTACCTTTTGAAGAAATGTCTGATTATGAATTCAGTTATAATTCCCGCTGGAAGGATGTCGTCCTGTCTGATAAGGATGGTAACCCATATAAGTTTTATCTGGAAAAGGGAACCCATACCATCCGTATGGAGGTCGTTCTGGGAGAATTTTCGGATATTGTCAGTGAGGTACAGGATGCTGTAACAAAACTAAATAATATATACCGTAAGGTTATTAGAATCACGGGAGTAAATCCAGATAAATACAGAGATTATCAAATAGAAAGAACCCTGCCCGGTTTGGAGGCAGAGCTTATCGACGTTAGAGACCAGTTGGCCAATGCAATTACCAGCCTGAGGGAGGTTGCAGGAAAGAATTCCGATAAGGAGACTGTACTGCGTACGATGCGTGATCAGCTCAGCCAGCTTATAGAAGACCAAGAGGATTTTATCAAGGTTATTACCTCCTACAAGATTAATGTCCGTGCCTGCGGTAATTGGATAACACAGGTTATTTCCCAACCCTTGGCACTGGACAGAATTAATATATATTCCCCGGATGTGGAGGTGGAATATGAGAATACTTCATTTTGGTCCAGGCTTGTTTATGAAGTTAAAAGGCTTATTTATTCATTTCTGATAAATTATAACATGATTGGTAACATCGCAGACGAAGATTCCGAGAATGTTACTCTGACACTTTGGATCGGTACGGGAAGGGATCAGGCTAATGTTATAAAATCATTGATAGATGATACGTTTACCGGTACGACGGATATTAATGTAAACGTTCAGCTGGTGGATATGAGTACGCTGCTTCGGGCAACCCTTGCGGGTGAGGGTCCCGATGTGGCAATACAGGTAGGACCTACCCAGACAGCCGGTGCACAGGTGGCAGCGAATATGGTTAGCTCAGCAAATGATACACCGGTTAATTATGGTATCCGTAATGCTGTGTTGGATTTAACCGGGTTCAAAGACTATCCGGAGGTAGCCGCAAGATTTTCTGAGAGTGCATTGGTTCCGTTTACACATAAGGGAGCGGTATATGCTTTACCGGATACCCAAACCTTCCTGATGATGTTCTATAGGATGGATATCCTGGCAGAGATAGGTCTTGATTTACCCAGAACCTGGGATGAAGTTAAGGTCGCCATGACTGTATTGTCAAAAAATCAGATGGACTTCGGTATGATGCCAGGCGAGCAGATATTTGCCATGCTTCTGTATCAGATGGGTGGAGCTTATTATAATGATGATGGTATGGCATCGGCACTGGATTCGGAGATAGCTATAAATGCCTTTAAGGAATACTGCGAGTTTTATACTGATTATAAAATAGATAAGGAAACCAGTGTTGAGGAGCGTTTCAGGACCGGTGAATGTCCGATTATAATTGCTGATTATACCTTCTATAACAACCTTCAGGTATCCGCACCGGATATTCAGGGACTATGGGATTTTACAGTTGTTCCCGGAATACCGCAGGAGGACGGAAGTATAAATCATACCACAGGAAGCATTGGTCTTGCCAATCTTATAATGGCAGACACCGAATATCCCGAAGAAAGCTGGGAGTTCTTAAAGTGGTGGACCTCTGCCGATACCCAGACTATGTTTGGTCGTGAAATGGAAAGTCTGATGGGCTCCAGCGCCAGAGTGGCCACAGCCAATCTGGAGGCCTTGGAGAATCTGGCATGGCCTGTAAATGATTATGAAGCACTTATGGCTCAATTTGAACAGGTTAAAGGAATTCCTCAGGTTCCCGGAGGATATTATTCATGGCGCAATGTCAATAATGCTTTCTATACTGTCACCACTGATACCGACACGGCTACTCCAAGAGAGGAACTGATGGAAAAGGTTATTTATATTAATGCTGAAATTGCCCATAAGCTAGATGAGCTGGGATTAGAATCGGCGGACGGACCAACTGCGCAGGAGGATAACAATGGCAAATAAGAAATTAACCATAGCAAAGCGGCAGGGTACTCTTAGGTATCAGATACGCAAAAACAAAATTTCCTATGTAATGCTGGCACCATATTTTATCCTGTTTTTCTTCTTCACGGTATTGCCTGTATTGATGTCAATCATATTCAGCTTTACGGATTTTAATGTGCTTGAAATGCCGGACTTTGTTGGCTGGAAGAATTATATCAAGCTTCTTTTAGAAGATGATATTTTTATGGTGTCGTTGAAAAACACCCTGTTATTTGCTGTTGTAACGGGTCCGATAAGCTACATATTATGCCTCTTATTTGCTTGGATTATTAATGAATTTAAGGGTAAGCTCAGGGCATTTTTAACACTTATATTTTATGCGCCCAGTATAAGCGGTAATGCATATGTGGTCTGGAATCTTATTTTGACGGGAGATCGATATGGCTATCTGAATGGGCTTTTACTAAAATATGAAATTATTAATGAGGCCATTCTCTGGATGAAGACCGCTAAGTTTGTTCTGCCGGTACTTATTGTGGTACAGCTTTGGCTAAGTCTTGGTACGGGATTTCTGGCTTTTATTGCAGGACTTCAGACAGTGGATAAGAGCCTGTATGAGGCAGCCGCTATTGACGGCGTAAAGAACCGTTGGCAGGAGCTGTGGTTTGTTACTCTTCCCGCAATGAAGCCTCAGTTGATGTTCGGTGCCGTCATGCAGATTACACAGTCCTTTGCAGTGGCTGATATTTCAATAAACCTGGCAGGTAATCCGTCGATTAACTATGCCGGTGCCACTGTCGTTACCCACCTTCTTGATTATGGCTCAACCAGATTTGAGATGGGTTATGCTTCTGCCATCGCTACGATTTTATTCCTGCTGATGGTAGGAACAAATAAGCTGGTGCAAAATATGCTGAGGAGGGTTGGTGACTGATGAGAAAAAGAGTAATTGTAGATTATTCCGACCGTAAGTGGGTTCCCTTTTGGCAAAGGGCAAAGGAAACCAAGCTCAACCGCTCTAAAGCTGGCAACGGATTACTGTTTGGGCTGATGTTTATCTGCGGTATATTCATGGCTTTACCGCTGGTTATGATTATCAATAATGCACTTAAGCCCCTGGATGAGCTGTTCCAGTATCCGCCGAAAATTATCGTAAGAAATCCTACCCTGGAAAACTTTACAGACCTCTTTGTACTGATGAGTGACTCCTGGGTTCCGTTTTCAAGGTATATCATTAACACCATAATTATTACCGTTGGAGGCATGGTTGGTCATGTGATAGTAGCATCAATGGCAGCCTATCCTTTGGCAAAGCATAGATTTCCGGGAAGGAATCTGTTGTTCAACATGGTTATACTGTCCATGATGTTTTCCTGGACTGTTACACAGATACCACAGTACCTGATTATTTCACTGTTAAAAATAAATAATACATATTTAGCTCTTATATTACCTGCATGGTCCTTTGGCATGGGATTGTACTTAATGAAGCAGTTTATGGAGCAGCTTCCGGACTCATTAATGGAGTCTGCTAAGATGGATGGAGCAGGAGAATTCAGGATATTTTGGACCATTATTATGCCCAATGTAAAGCCTGCATGGTTAACTCTGGCTATATTCCAGTTTCAACATATGTGGGGTAATACCGGTGGGACCTTTCTACGGGATGAGGAGTTAAAGCCTCTGC
Organism: Clostridiales bacterium; assembly: GCA_012523775.1. Classification (GTDB taxonomy): domain Bacteria; phylum Bacillota; class Clostridia; order Lachnospirales; family Lachnospiraceae; genus Mobilitalea. The sequence goes on from JAAYTK010000080.1 coordinate 23,020, forward strand.
AATATGCACTGCAGCAGATTGTCCAAGGGGGTGCCGCAAGAGCCGGAGCAGGCGCAGCAGTAACCTTTGTCATAGCAGCGGTCCCCATAACATTTTTCCTGGTCGCACAAAGTAATATCATGGAGACTATGACTACTTCCGGTATGAAAGAATGAGAGGTGCAGTATTCATGGGTATTTTAAAAAGGATTAAACGAACAATATTGTTATTATTGGCCTTTGTTAATATATTGGGCCATAGCAGTATTGCCCTGGCAAATGAGCTGCCCTATGACACCTATAACTATAATTTTTATGAGGATATCGTCTATACGCCGGCAGCCTATGTTCCCTCGAGATCCATATCGGGCACCCGACTGTACTATGAGGGTGAGCCGCTAGGAGTGTTTTCTAATCCACAGGATATATGTAAGACACCTGCGGGGGAAGTTGTTATAGCGGATACGGGAAATCACAGGGTAATAATTCTTGATAAAGACATGACTAAGGTTATCAAGGTTATAAAGGATTTTGATAACAATAATGAGAAGGATACCTTTCAGTCACCTTATGGTGTCTGTGTATCAAAAAAGAATGAACTATATATTGCGGATACCTATAACAATAGAATCGTTGTTCTGGATATGGATTTTAATCTCGTAAAGATTATAAAGGATCCCACCTCGGAGGTGCTGGAGGAAGGCTATGTGTTTTCACCCTTAAAGGTGTCGGTTGATTATGCTGACAGGATTTACTGTATAGCTCAGAACATGTTTGAAGGAATTATGGTATTCGAAAGCAATGGTCAGTTCATAGGATTTATAGGAACCATTGAAGTTGGCATATCTCTTTGGGAAAAGTTTTGGAAGCGTATAGCTACCAAGGAAGAGCGTTCGAATCAAAGGCTGTTTATTCCTACAGAATTTACAGGAATTGATATAGATGATGACGGTTTTGTATATGCATCCAATATTGACGATAGCGGTGTTCAGGCTATAAGAAGACTAAATCCCAGAGGTCAGGATGTTATAAAAAAGGGAGCGAATGAAAACCTGGGAGGAGATTTATGGACGTCCGGTTTCAGTAATTATTCCGGCGCATCGCAGATTACCGATGTGGTATACAGAGAGAAGGGGATGTATTCGTTGCTTGACAGGAGGCGTGGCAGAATATTTACATATGACCACGAGGGAAATCTTCTGTATATATTCGGAGGCTTGGGTACCCAGGCGGGAACCTTTGTTACTCCGGTTGCAATCGAAAACATCGGAAATACTATTATAGTTCTCGATTCATACCGAGCCGAGATTTTAACATTTAGGGAGACGAGATACGGAAGTCTTATTAACCAGGCAGTAGGACTCAGATATGACGGAGACGAAACCAAGGCTGTAGAGTTATGGAAAGAGGTTCTTAAGCTGGATGAAAACAATGAGCTGGCATATGTGGGTATAGGAAAGGCATATCTTACCTCCGGAGATTATGTAAATGCCATAGATTATTTAAGGAAGGGTATGAGCAGTGAGTTTTATTCCATAGCCTTCAGAAGATATAGAAATGAAGTACTTAAGGAAAATATGAGCTTCCTCTTAACCGGTACTGTCCTATTGATTATTGTTATTGTAACGGGAAGACGCATTTATCGGAATAAAAAGGGAATAAAGAAGGAGGAGGGACTGCTGAATGAATAAATACTTTTCTAAAGAAAAGATAAAATATGTATTCTACACAGTATCTCATCCTGTGGACGGTTATTATTGGATTCGCCATATTGATAAGGGTAGCGTGCCCATTGCAATTATATTGGTCGTGTTGTTCTCTTTGAGCTTTTCCTTTAACCGTATATTTGCCAGCTTTGTGGTAAATGAGATTGACCCCCGAACCGTGGACAGTTTATCGGAACTGGGGGGTGTCCTCCTGTTATATGCTCTGCTCTGTATAGGCAATTGGTCCGTAACCTGTCTAATGCAGGGAGAGGGTAGGCTGAAGGATATTGCCATAGCAATCGGCTATGCCATGGTGCCGTTTATTATCTCTATCAATCTTGCAACCATAGTCAGTTTATTCATTGCCGACGGTGAGGAAGCCTTTTATTATCTGATTCTGGTTGTTGGCATAGCTTATGGGCTTATTATGATGCTCTTAGGCATTATGCAGGTACATAATTACTCATTGTCAAAAACACTGCTGACTCTATTACTAACATTGGTTGCGGTCTTCATTATAATCTTTATAGGCTTGCTGCTGGTGGACCTGATGAGTAGGATTTATAGCTTCTTTTACAGTATATATATAGAAATTGTATTTAGAGTTTAGCGGAGCAAGGAATGGGAGATAGCATGAGTAAGACTGAGAAAATAAAAAAGAGAAAAAGAAAATTATTAGGCAGAATCGGCATATATGCTCTCGGTGTGGTAGTTTTGGGAGTAATAATATGGGTACTTTATTACTATATCCGTTTCTTATCCTATGATAAATATAAGGAATACCTCTCCGACTATGAATATGAGGAGGGCGGGGAGTACTCAGCCATATCTGAGAAGGACCCCCGGGTTCCGGGTATGGAGCTTGTGGCAGAAAACGATTACCTTAAGCTATACACTGACCCCAAGACAGCCATAATTGCGGTCTATGACAAAAGGAATCACAGCATAGTATACTCCAATCCGCTAAATGCTGATGACGACCCCATAGCCAATGAAGCCAATAAACGATACTTAAAATCTCAGTTTATAATTAATTATTTTAATAAGAGCAGGGCTGCGGGAATATATGATTCCTATAGCATGTCAGTGGAGAGAGGTCAGATTGAGTCAGAAAGTATCGAAAATGGAATTCGATATATCTATGATGTCGGTGACCATAGCACGACAACAACAGGAATTGTACCTATCTACTTCTCCGTAGAGAAGATGGAGGAAGTGCAATCTAAGCTTTCTGAGCAGGATGGAACCACTCTTCGCCGCTATTACATAGACAGTAAGGACTTTCCTGGGCTATTGGAGCTTAACGGGGTGGCTCAAAAGAACAAGAAGACAATCCAAAAAATACAAGGCTTTCTCGAAGGGGCCGGATTTACAGAGGATGATTATTACGAGCAGATGAAGCTTGCCGGAGTAGAGAAGGAGGAAACGGTATCATTTATTATTCCTCTGGAATACAGACTGGATAAGGATAGCCTTATCGTTTCGATTCCTACCGGGAAAATTAAGGAATACGGCGGAGCAAAAATATATCGTATTCAGCTGCTTAGATATATGGGTGCTGTCGGGCAGGAGGATAAGGGATATATGGTAGTCCCAAATGGCTCGGGCTCAATTATCAATTTTAATAACGGAAAGATTAACGCAGCCGACTATTCCCAATATATATATAATCTCGATCCCTTAGCCGACAGTCTGACCCAGACGGAATATACAGAAAAAGCAAGACTTGGGCTGTTCGGAATATGTAAGGAGGATTCTTCGATTCTTGTAACCATAGAGGACGGAGCATCACTTGCCAATATAACAGCCGGAGTAAGCGGGAAATTCAGTGCATATAACTATGTTTATCCGTCGTTTATGCTGAGAGTTTATGATATTCTCTCGATATTCGGAAGCACCGGCAGTTCTGCGGACCTTCCGATTGTGGTAAAGGATATTTATGATTGTAATCTCAGCGTAAAATATACATTTCTTACTGATGAATATTCAGGCTATAGCGGTATAGCCAATTACTATAGACAGCGGCTTATCGATGAGGGCGTGCTTAGACTAAAGAAAGAGAATAACGATATACCCTTCTATTATGACATTATAGGCGGGGTTAAGGAAACATCATTTTTCCTGGGTGCGCAGTATTTATCAGTTAATCCGATCACCGATTTTGAAGAGGCCGGTGATATCTCGGATGATCTGTATGTTAACGGAATTAAGAATCAGGTAATGAATTATCAGGGATGGTTTAACGGTGGATATTATCACGATGTGACAGATAAGGTTAAGGTAATTAGAAAGCTTGGCGGTAAATCCGGACTCGAGGAGCTGGACAAGAGAGTAAGGAATAACGGAGGAGAATTTTATGCGGACACGGCATTTCAGAAGGTATCATATATAAGCAAGCGTTACAGTGAGTATTATGAGACCTCTAGGTATTACGGTGCAGGTTATTATGCATATTTTGCCAATGTCAATCCGGTAAGTCTTGTTAAGATGTCGCCTCTTGGTTATAAAGAAACCGGGTATTTACTGGTATCGCCCAAATTTTTACCCAGATACGTGGACGGATTTGTCAAGGGTATAAATAAGCTTGACATAAGCGGTATCTCCTTACGGGATCTTGGAGATGTTCTGCATTCCGATCATAGGAGAACGAATATTATTAACAGAGAAGAGGCCTTGGATGTAGTAAAGGCACAGTTTGAGAAGCTAAATGATACAAGAAAGAAACTGCTTATAAGCGGAGGGAATGACTATAGTCTGAAGTACGCATCGGATTTAATAAATGTACCTATATCCGATAACAGCTTCTTTATAGTAGATGAGAGCATCCCGCTGTATCAGATGATTATTCATGGATGTATCGATTATGCCGGAGGAATAATAAACTTCTATGATGATATGGACCGCTCGGAGCTTATGTTGAAGCTTATTGAGTATGGAGCTTCGCCACACTACATGTTCACCATAGACAGTGCCAATGAGATGAAATATACAGGACTACATAAATACTATTCAACCAAGTATGATATCTGGAAGAATGAAGCCGTTGATGTGTATAAGACGGTCAATGAGGTCCTTAGGAGAGTGTCGGGAGAGGCTATGATAGGCTATGAGATTATTCGGGACGGAGTTAAAAAGGTAACTTATAGTAATGGTACTGTAATCTATATTAACTACATGACTGAAGATTTAAATGTGGATGGATTGACTATACCTGCGAAGAGCTATGAAATCAGGGAGGTAGGATCATGAGAAAAAGGAAGCTTTCCCTTTCCCAAAAAAGAACTGTTAACGGATATCTGTTTATCCTGCCATGGTTAATTGGGTTTATTATCTTTTATATCAGAAGCATCATACTTTCAGCCGAATTTACGTTATCTGAGCTTACAGTAGGGGCGGTGGGAGGCTATGAGCTTAAGTTTGTGGGATTGGAGAATTTCATATATGCTTTCCGTGAGCATGGAACCTTTAAGCAGGTGTTAACCACATCGGTATTCGATATGATAATTGATTTGCCTCTGATTATATTTTTCAGTCTGTTTATGGCCATATTACTGAACAGGCAGTTTAAGGGCAGAACCCTGGTACGCATGATTTTCTTTTTGCCGGTTATTCTCAACAGCAGCGCCATTTCGGATGCCTTAGAGTTAAGCCAGCAAATGATGGCAGGGGGAATATCCGCAGGAAGCAGTCAGATGGCCGCAGAAGCAACAAGTGCAGGTGTGGATGTCGGCTATTATATCGGTCTGTTTACCGACCTTGCCATGCCTGAAACCGTTTTGGATTATTTAGTAGCAGCCGTGTCCCGTATCAATAGCATTATAACAGCTTCCGGTGTACAGATTGTTATATTCCTGGCCGCATTGCAATCCATACCCGGTTCGATGTATGAGGTTGCCAAGATAGAAGGTGCTACTGCTTATGAGACCTTCTGGAAAGTGACATTCCCAATGGTTATGCCTCACATTATAACTAATGTGGTATATACGGTTATTGACGGATTTGCTGACAGTCAGGTGGTAACCTTAGCATATGATACCGCGTTCACGGATTTCAATTATGGATTAAGTTCCGTATTCAGCTTAGTCAGTACGGCAGTAACCTGTCTGATATTAGTCTTAATAGTCGGTTATATACAAAAAAGAACATTTTATTACAATTAGGAAAGATATTCATATAAGCAATAAGAAAGGAAATTAAGATGGATACAGGCAAAAACATGAATATAAAGAATAGAATAAAGGCGATTACTACCAATCCTAAGTTTGTTAACAATAAAAAGGGAATGACATCCGGCTTAAAGCAGTTATTGATTAAGATATTTAGCTTTATAGTCATAATCGGTATTTGTTATGTCATCCTTGCTCCTGTTATAGGTATGATTGTGAATTCGTTTTTGTCTGATTCGGATAAATATAATCCCATGGTTTATTTGATACCTCAGAATCCTACACTGGAGAAATACAAGCTCGCTTGGGAGAGGATGGATTATCTTCCGACTATGGCCAGGGACCTTGTATATTCATGTTCCTTGATGCTCATTCAGGTATTTGTCTGCTCAATGGTCGGTTATGGGTTTGCAAGGTTTAATTTCCCGTTTAAAAAGCTTTTATTTGCCTGTGTGGTTGTAATGATTGTTATACCCGACCATACCATAATGCTGCCTATTTACATGACATTTAAGAACTTTGATCCACTGGGTCTTGCAACATTGTTCACTGGAAAGCCGTTGATACTTATGTCCACACCAATACCTATGTATATTATGACTATTTTTGGATGTGGCGTCCGGTCCGGTCTGTACATATATATTTTTAATCAGTTTTTTAGGGGGCTACCGAAGGAAATTGAGGAGGCCGCCTTGGTGGACGGAGCCGGTACCTGGTACACATACTTTAGAATTATGCTGGTAAATGCAGTTCCGGCCGTTATAACGGTATCAGTATTTTCTATGGTATGGCAGTACAATGATACGTTTTATGCAAGGTTATTTCTGATTAGCGAAGATATAGTAATCAGCAAAAAGATAACGACTCTGCAGGCAACTATAGCTAATGTGGATAAAATTCTGGATACATCCATACAGGAGTTATATCTTGATGCAGGAATAATATTGGTTATGCTACCGATTGTTATTATCTATATCGCTCTTCAGAAGTACTTTATAGAGGGAGTGGAGCGTAGCGGTATTGTGGGATAAAGCGCTTCAGCCCAAACCTTTAATAAGTCTTTAATAAATAAAGAAGGAGGAGTCAAAATTGAAGGCAAAAAAACTATTTGCGCTATTACTCTGCGCAATAATGGTTCTGTCCATTGTCGGATGTAAGAAGGCCGATGATGTTAAAGAGACAGACAGTCCTACGGGGGTAACTGATGAAGACGACACAAAAACTGATGATAAGAAAGATGACAAGAAGGATACTGCACCGGTAGTAGAGGTTAAGGAAGCAAGCATTGACTTTGAAGACGGCTTATATGACTTTGTAGCATTATATACAGCTCCGGTCAATGCGGATGCGGCTGAGTTGTCCATAACAGATTTTAATGGAAGCAAAGCACTTAAGGTCACTAATATGACGGGTAAGGTTCCTTATGTGGCAATCGACATATCGAGTCTGGTAGGAGACAAAATAACAGAAGTCAGGAGCATTACCATGGATATCGGTACGGAGCATCCTGACGGTAAATTCTATGCAACTTCGGGAAATATCATCGCTTATAGCGGAGAGAAAAGAACCGAATCAAAGGATCCTTGGTCCGTATACTTGGATACCAGGAATCCTAATACCGCCAGGGCTATTCTAGACGAGAAAGACGGGGAGTTATTTGTAGCGGAATATCAGAATATGATTATCGTAACACTGGATACAGATAACGGAGCCAGCGAGGGTGCCGGCAGTGCCAATTTCTATATTGACAATATCCGCATTTTGGATGCCTCGGATAATGTGATTAAGGCTGACAGTTCTGTGGCATTCGCAGAACCTCCGGGATTCTCCGAAGTCGACAGAACCAATTTAATACCTGTAAAGAACGAAGTGGAAATATGGTCAGGAGACAGCGGAGCGGCTTGGGCACAGGGAACCGGTATGACTACATTAGCTCAGGGCGGAACCTTTGACCCGGCTCTTATAACTGAGGATTCGGTATTTACCATATATTATCAGTCAGAGGGGGACATGTGGCTTGTACTGCAATCCTGGGAGGATGGAGCACCATTCGGATGGCAGAGAGTGGCTGACCAGGGGGCATCGATTAAGAACCCGAGTGGAACGATAGCACAGGTTACATATAATCAACTGGTTGAATACTGTAATACTGAAGATTTTGTGACATATTTGAGCATGATACAGTGCGAAAGCGATATGGACTGGAGTGTATCCAGTGTAACCATTGGTCAGAGGTCAGGTATTGTAGAGCTTAAGAATGAGGTTGAGATATGGACCAATGACAGCGGAGATGCCTGGGCACAGGGAACCGGTATGACTACGATAGCTCAGGGGGGAACCTTTGATCCTGCACTGATCCAACCCGGCTGTGTTATAAATATTGACTACAAATCCGAAGGAAATATGTGGTTGGTGTTACAATCCTGGGAAGACGGAGCGCCTTTTGGATGGCAGAGAGTTGCCGACCAGGGTAATTCACTTATTGATGGGTCCACCTGTCAAATCACCTATGACCAATTGGTTGAATACTGCAATACCGATGATTTTGTAACATATTTAAGCATGATACAGTGTGAAAGCGATATGCCTTGGGAGGTTTATAGAGTAAGCATAGGCTATCCTGCAGGAATTGTACCTGTGGTAAAAGAGGTTGAAATTCCTGAATTTGCAGGCGATTCCGGAGATGCCTGGGCACAGGGTACCGGCGTTCAGTCCTTATCCGAGGGTGGTACCTTCGATCCCGCTCTGATACAGCCTGGCTGCATTTTCACCATTGACTATGCTTCTGACGGTATGATGTGGGTTGTTATGCAGTCATGGAAGGACGGATCTCCGTACGGATGGCAGAGAGTAGCTGATCAAGGCGTTGCTGCAGATAACGGTAAGCGGGCACAGATAACCTATGATCAATTGGTTGAATACTGTAAGACCGATGATTTTGTATCAACATTAAGTCAGCTTCAATGTGAAAGCGATATGCCTTGGGAGGTTTATAAATTTACCATCGGCTATCCTGTAGACTAACCAGCCAAATAATAAGGAGGTAAATGGATATGAAGGTTTATAAAAAGATAATTGCGCTTCTGCTTGTATGCTCTCTTATCTTTGCGGCTACAGCATGTAAGAAATCTGATTCCGAAAAAGATACAGATACAGTCGGAAGCGAAGTTGTAGATAATATGGATGACAAAGATGATAAAGAGGAGAAAAAGGATCCGGCTCCCAAGAGCGGTGAAAAACGAATCATCAATATTGGTACATGGTGGGTACAGTATTATGACAGCTCCCACTCTGCTTTAGAGGACGATCCTACCTATTCAGGAACCCTTGCGGCACAGCTTAAGTTTGATAACGTAAAGAAAATAGAAGATAAATATAATGTTGAATTCTACTGGAAGAATCTGACCTATGAGGGAACCAAGGAATCTCTTAACGTATCCACTCTGGCAGGAACACCGGACTGTGACATCTATCTTGTAGAGCTAAGCTTCGGCATTCCGGCAGCACTAAATGGTCTTGCTACGGATCTGAAGACTGTACTGCCTGCAGATTCGGATTTATTTACAGATCAAAACGTAGCTACATACCTTGATTTAGGAGATGGCAAGGCACATCTTCTTAAGAGAGTAGAAGCTGCCAGCACAATCGAAGCAACATATCCCTTGGCATTTAATCTTCAAATGCTTCAGGATTACAATCTTGAAGATCCCCGTGCCCTCTATGAGAGAGGAGAATGGACTTGGGATAAGTTTATCGAGTATTGTAAGGTGCTGACAGATGATACTGACGGAGATGGTTCAATAGACCAATATGGTTATTGCGGCTTCCATCAGGAGACCTTCGAACAGCTCCTAATGAGTAATGGTGCCAGCGTAGCAGCTACGACTACCGAAGAACTTTCAAGTGCTCCTACGGGAGAGGTTCTTCAGATGATTTATGACATGTATAATGTTCATAAAATATGCTATCCATATGATACCACTGATTCTGCATCAGATACAATGAGATTCAAATACAGAGACGGAGATATTGGTTTCTGGCCCGGAGCAGCCTGGATTGCCGCACAGAATGCAGACTATGACTATACCGGTGAGCAGGGTGTTACACTCGAATTTGATACGGTATTTGTTCAATGGCCTGTAGGACCGTCAGGAAGTCAGGATACCAATGGCGGTAAGGTATCAGCCGGTGAATACTATATAATTCCTTCCGGCGTTGAAGAACCTGAGTTGGTTTACAATGTGCTGTATGATATGTGGAATTGGTATGATGGAGATGCTTCCATACGTGATGATGAGGAGACTCTGTATTGGTGGTATGCCGTAACGGGTAAAGATGAGACTCTTCAGAATGAGAACTTTGATATTATGTTCGATGTAGGAAGCAGAGAAATATTTGAATTATGGAACAACCTAGGATTTTTCTACGATTTTAACAGTCTGATCGAAGGCTCGGTTACACCGGCGCAGTTCCAGGAGACCTATAAGCAGCAGGTACAGGATGCCTTGGATGCATACTTTAAATAACTTAATAAATATATGATTTAGTATATATTAGACATAAATTTACGCTCAAGGAGGAAAAAATGAGTAATCTAAAAATGATAGCCCCCCCTGTACCAAATATGCCTTGGCAGGAGAGACCGGAGGGAATCGTGAATGCTCCTGTCTGGAGATATTCAGAAAACCCCATAATTGGCAGAAATCCTATTAAGGGTGTCGCAAGAATATTTAACAGTGCGGTTATGCCCTATAAGGATGCCTTTATCGGAGTATTTAGAGGTGAACAGACGGATGGTATACCTCATATATACTTAGGCAGAAGTGAAGATGGAATTCATTGGCAGTTTGACGAGGAGAAGATACCCTTTATAGATGAGGACGGGAATCCTGCCATGCCGATATATGCTTATGACCCCAGACTTGTCAAGGTAGAGGATACCTACTACATAATTTGGTGTCAGGATTTTTATGGAGCTTCAATAGGCCTGGCAAAGACTACCGATTTTAAGACATTTATTAGATTGGAAAGTCCGTTTATTCCATTTAACAGGAATGCGGTTCTCTTTCCCAGAAAAATAAACGGAAAGTATATGATGCTAAGCAGGCCTTCGGACAGTGGCCACACTCCCTTTGGCGATATCTTCGTCAGTGAAAGCCCTGATATGATTTATTGGGGAAGACATAGGCATGTAATGAGCCGTGGAAGCAACTGGTGGGAATCGCTTAAAATCGGTGGCGGTGCGGCCCCTATTGAAACCAGCGAAGGGTGGCTTATGTTCTACCATGGTGTATGTCTGACCTGTAATGGCTATGTATACTCTATCGGGGGTGCTATACTGGACATCGATAATCCGTCGATTGTTAAGTATCGCTGTAAGAATATAATTCTGACTCCCGAGGAATGGTATGAGGAACGTGGCTTTGTACCAAATGTCTGTTTCCCATGTGCAACAATCCATGATCCGGAAACTGGAAGAATTGCGATTTACTATGGAGCTGCGGACAGCTATGTAGGCTTAGCCTTTACTCGGTTTGAAGACATTATGAAATATATAATGGAAAACAGTAAAGTAAGCGATTCGGATACTGAGCTGGGAAAAAGATAATAATAACTAAATAATTATTAATTGGCTGTTGTAAAATCACAAGGGTTTACCTGATTCGATTTTGCAGCAGCCATTAATAATTCCTGTGATAACCAAATATTCAATGTACTACCACCGATTTCCCCTGCATACAATGTAACAACAACGATATTAGAGGGGGAACCCTATGAAAGGGTATATAGAGGAACGAGCGGTTGAAATCGCTAATTATATTATCGAGAATAATGCTACTGTGAGGCAGACCGCAAAGCAGTTTGGCATATCGAAGTCAACTGTACATAAGGATGTAACAGAACGTCTTATCCAAATCAATCCATCACTGGCCAATAGGGCAAGAGTAGTATTAGACCTCAACAAGTCGGAGCGTCATATCAGAGGTGGTATGGCTACAAAGGAAAAATACCTTAATAAAGCAAAGTACAATTAGGTATATTAATATTCATATTACACGGAAGGTATCTTTGTGTGAAATTTCACATGAGATGCCTTTTTAATGTGAAAAAATATCCGCCCCCAGGCACCATATTTTTGATATTGACGGTAGGGTGAGGGCGGTCCTATAATAAAGGTAGCTTTAAGGAATGTAAGTTAATATATTATTAGCATTTTTTTTGCTGTTATATAGAATATTTTAGTGTTTATTGATACAAAAATTAAAAACATGATGTCAATAATCTATAAATATGCTATAATAAAATGCGTGTGTCTACTAAGCATATGTTTGTTTATTATTTAACACAAAATATATAGAAAGAAGGAATAGGATAATGGCAAGGTTGACATTTATGGGTGGTATCCATACATATGAAGGCAAGGAATTGTCTAAGGATAAACCCACAACTGTTCTATTACCAAAGGGTGATTTGGTATTTCCACTGTCCCAGCACATTGGAGCACCCGCTAAGCCTCTGGTGGCGAAGGGCGATTCGGTATTGGTTGGCCAGAAGATTGCTGAAGCAGACGGTTATATCTCATCGAATATCATAAGCTCTGTATCCGGTACTGTAAAAGCAGTCGAAAGAAGACTGACACCTGCCGGTAAAATGGAAGAATCCATAATAATCACTAACGACAATGAATATAAAAAGATAGAGAGCTTCGGACATGAGCGTGATTATACTAAAATGTCTAAGGAAGAAATCAGAGAAGCAGTTAAGGAAGCCGGAATCGTCGGACTTGGAGGAGCCGGGTTCCCTACTCATGTGAAGCTGACTCCTAAGGATGAGAGCAAAATCGATTATGTTATTGTAAACGGTGCTGAATGTGAGCCATATTTGACATCTGATTATAGACTTATGATGGAGGAGCCCGAGAAGATAATCGGTGGATTAAAAATTGTACTTCGGCTGTTTGAAAATGCCAAGGGTATTATCGGCATTGAGGACAACAAGCCGGATGCGATTAATTTGTTCAAAGAGCTTACGGCAAACGATTCCAATATAGAGGTCAAAGCTCTGAAGACTAAATATCCTCAGGGCGGTGAACGTCAACTGGTTTATGTTACTACCGGAAGAAAGCTTAATTCAAAGAAGCTGCCGGCTGATGTAGGATGTATCGTAAATAATGTAGCAACCCTAGCAGGTGTCTATATGGCTGTGGCTGAATCCACACCTTTAATTAATAGAATAGTTACCATATCCGGAGATGCGGTAGCTGAGCCTCAGAACTTTTTGGTACCCATCGGTATGAATTTTTCAGAAATTCTTGAAGCCGCAGGCGGATTTAAGGTCCAGCCTAAGAAGATTATTTTTGGCGGACCTATGATGGGAAATGCCATGTATACATTTGATGTGCCTGTTACTAAGACAGCAAATGCATTACTTGGTTTTGTGAAGGATGAAGCAGCGGTAGAGGAATCACCTTGTATCCTCTGTGGAAGATGTTATTATAAATGTCCTTTGAATCTGCTGCCGGCGAAGTTACAGATGCTAGGGCTGAATAATGAGGATGAAAAATTCGTTGAATTTGACGGAATGGAATGCTGTGGTTGTGGCTGCTGCTCCTATATATGTCCGGCTAACAGAAGCCTGACACAGACTATAGTTAGTACAAAGCATAGAATCCTGGACAAGAAGCATGAGCTCCAAGAGCTGCATCATAAGGATAACTAAAGTGTCCGGGAATTGGGTTGAAATACAGATTAGAAAATTTAGAAAGAGGTGTAAGCTTTGAGCGATTTGTATAATGTGTCGGCAGCCCCTCATATAAGGAGCTCAGTTAAGACAAATACAATAATGCAGGATGTTATTATTGCCCTGATACCGGCCAGCCTGTTTGGTATATTCAATTTTGGCTTAAGAGCATTGCTGGTAATTCTGGTTACTGTTTTATCCTGTGTTGTTACTGAATATGTATATTGTAAGCTAATGAAGATAAAGAGCGAGCCTTGGGATTATAGTGATGTTGTAACAGGTCTGTTACTTGCACTTAACCTACCGGTTAGTATACCGTTTTGGATGGCCGCACTGGGTGGCGTATTCGCCATATTGATTGTGAAGATGTTGTTTGGAGGACTGGGTCAAAACTTTATGAACCCTGCACTTGCAGCCCGTGTATTTCTCTTTATCAGCTTTCCGGGCAGAATGGCATCATTTTTGGTCGATAAGGTTAGTTCTCCCACGGTAGTGGATTTCTTAAGAGGCGGTGTGTTGGTATTGGATGGTGTATCCGGAGCGACTCCCTTAGGACAGCTTAAGGCAGGAGAGACAGTGGATTTACTAAAACTGTTTGTTGGTCAGATAGGAGGAACCATAGGAGAAACCAGCGCATTGGCATTGCTTATCGGAGCGGCTTATCTGTTTTACCGTAAGGTTATTACTCCTATAATACCATTTAGCTATATTCTATCATTTGCAGTATTTGCATTGATTTTCGGCGGACATGGTTTTGATGCTAATTATTTATTGGGTCAGATTCTTGGCGGTGGACTCATTCTTGGAGCATTTTACATGGCAACCGACTATGTAACATGTCCAACGACACCGAAGGGACAAATTATCTTTGGTGTGTTCCTGGGAGTCATGACAGGCATATTTAGAATTATCGGTACCAGTGTGGAAGGTGTATCCTTTGCAATTATATTAGGCAACCTTTTGGTACCTCTTATTGATAATTTTACACGCCCAAGAACATTCGGAAAGGAGCGTGAAAAGAATGTCAAACAAAAATAAGAAACCGTCTATATTGCGGGACGCTCTTTCGCTGACTTTGATAACAATAATTTGCAGCTTTGCCTTGGCATTTGTATATGAGATCACAAAGGATCCCATCAAAGCCCAGGAGGATGCCAAAAAGAATGAAGGCTATCAGGTTGTATTTTCAGATGCTGCTGAGTTGGTAACGGATGAAGAGTTGGTAGCTCTTGCGGCTGAAACGGATTTATCCTCATTGAATGCCGATTATTCAGGTGTTACTATTGATGATGTGGTACAAGCTCTGGATGGTAACGGCAATAAGATAGGTTATATCGTTAAATCAAATGTCAGAGGATATTCCAGCACTATCTCGGTAGCCACAGGATATTCATTAGAAGGCGTCGTACAGGGTATTGAGCTGTTGAGTATTAACGATACACCAGGATTTGGTATGGAGCTTACCAATCCCGAGTTTAAGGACAGATTTAGCGGTGTAAAAACCAATCACTTCAATGTAACAAAGGGTAATGCGGCTAATGAAAATGATATAGATGTTTATAGCGGATCGACTGTATCAACAACAGCGGTAGTTAAAGCGGTTAATGCCGGAATTGGCTTTCTGACTGAGAACGCTGAGGGCTTAGGAGGTGTGGAAAATGAATAAATATATAGAACGGTTAACAAATGGCTTATTTAAAGAAAACCCCACCTTTGTCCTTATGCTTGGTATGTGTCCTACTCTTGCGGTTACCATATCTGCATGGAACGGAGTGGGAATGGGCTTATCTACAACCGTTGTTTTGGTGGCTTCTAATGTTATTATTGCGGCATTAAGAAAATTTATACCTAATACAGTAAGAATGCCATATTTTATAGTTGTAGTTGCTTCAATGGTTACAATAGTTCAGCTTCTGCTCCAGGCATATTTTCCGTCTGTTAATGAAGCCTTAGGTATTTATATACCTTTAATAGTTGTAAACTGCATAATCTTCGGTCGTGTAGAAGCCTATGCGGCAAAGAATAAAGTCGGACTCTCATTATTCGACGGTATAGGAATGGGACTCGGATTTACCATAGCATTGATACTTATCGGATCGTTCCGTGAGGTTCTTGGTGCGGGTACTATATTCGGATTTAGAGTAATGCCTGAAAGCTTTGAACCGATAACGATGTTTGTTAAACCGCCGGGAGCCTTCCTTGTTCTTGCTATGCTTACCGCTCTTCAGAATAAATTCAAGCTTCCTTCTGCCACCAATGGCTCGGCTAAAACTTCTGCTCTTGCATGTGGTGGAGATTGTGCTAACTGCAGCGGTGAGACATATTCGGCTAATCATGAAAAAATAAACAGTGAAAATACCAAAAGAAAGGAGGACTAATCCGGATGAATACTAACTATTTTGTAAATTTACTAATTATATTAATAAGCGCTGCGTTTATTAATAATGTTATTCTAAGTCAGTTTTTAGGGATATGTCCTTTCCTTGGTATATCGAATAAAATCAAGTCGGCAGTCGGAATGGGATTTGCGGTGATATTTGTTATTACCACAGCTTCGATTTTATGTAGCTTAATATTCCAATATATCCTGTCACCTATGGAGCTGGGATATCTGCAGACTATTGTATTTATTATTGTTATTGCGGCCTTGGTACAGTTTGTTGAAATGGTCGTTAAGAAAGTCAGTCCACCACTTTATGACGCACTTGGAGTGTATCTTCCTCTGATTACTACCAACTGTGCGGTGCTTGGTGTTGCTCTTCTTAACGTTGAGAAAGGCTTTGATCTGGTTGAGAGTATAGTTAACGGCTTTGCTTCTGCTTTAGGCTTTACCATTTCGATAATCCTTATGGCAGGTATTCGTGAGAGAATGGAGCATAACAATATACCCAAAACACTTAAAGGCTTCCCAATCACTTTGATTACGGCAACCCTGATGGCTATGGCCTTCTATGGCTTTGCCGGCTTAGTATAGAAGGGAGATATTTAGAATGTATATGATTGATATAATAGGAGCAGATGCTCTGATAGATTTATCTGGTGTTGTAGCGGCGTTTAGTATAAAGGGCATAGGTATTGCTACGGTAGTTGTTAGTATTATCGGATTACTTATCGGTCTGTTTCTGGGATTGGCTGCTAAGAAGCTTGAAGTACCGGTAGACGAGATAGAAGCCAAGGTAAGAGAGTTGCTTCCTGGTGCCAACTGTGGAGGTTGCGGATATGCGGGCTGTGATGCCTGTGCAAAGGCGATAGCCATAGGAGAAGCCGCAGCCGATGTATGTCCTGTTGCTAGTAGCGATATACATGCAGAGATTGCCGCGGTTATGGGTAGCAATATAGAGGCCTCAGAAAGAATGGTTGCTTATGTTAATTGTGCCGGTACCTGTGATAAGGCCAAATCAAATTCCACGTACTACGGCCCTAAGGATTGTAAGCTGGCGGCCGGTGTGGGTGGTAACGGCTCTAAGGCCTGCAGCTATGGGTGCATAGGTTTTGGTTCATGCGTAAAGGTATGTGCATTTGATGCCATACATGTTATAGACGGAATAGCTGTGGTAGATAAAGAGAAATGTACGGGCTGTACCATGTGTTCGGCTGAATGTCCGATTGATATTATCGAAATGATACCCAAAAAAGCCAGAACACAGGTAACCTGCAGCTCAAACGACAAGGGTAAGGATGTTAAGACGGTATGCTCTATAGGATGTATCGGATGTAAGCTTTGTGTAAAGGCCTGCGAATATGATGCAATCCATGTAGAGGATAATTTGGCAAAGGTTGATTACAGTAAATGCGTAAATTGCGGAGCATGTGTAAAGGTATGTCCGGTAAAGGTAATTATGGAACAGCCTGCATAAATTATAAATAAAAAAACATCAGTAGTGGGTTTTTCCCCTACTGATGTTTTTAATGTTTTATTTACTTATTTTATTTTTCATAATATACTCACTGGGAGTCATTCCTATTTTCTTCTTAAATATTCTGCTGAAGTAATTCGGATCCTTATAGCCAACCATGAAGCAGACCTCCTTTACAGTCAGACTGGAATTGGTTAAAAGTTCTTTGGCTTTTTTGACCCTCAGCATAGATAACCAATCGATAAAGTTGAATCCTGTATTTTTCTTTATTAGCTTACTAAAATATTGAGGACTTATGTTAACCTGTTCGGCGGCATCCTCTAATGATATTTCCTCTGAATAGTTAGCCTCCAGATATTCTTTAGTGGCTTGTACAATCTTATTGGAATAATCTATGGCGTTATGCTTCTTTACATATCCGGTTATGTCGATGAATTTCTGAAATGCCCATTCAATCAGCTCATTATCTCTAAGCTCCATCAAAGTGTTAATATGGCATGTATAATCAAAATAATCTATTTCCTCCATACCGTCGACTCTGGATGCGTGGGAAGCAAGGACCAGAGCCTCGATAATTTTGTTTCTTTTTGCCGTATCACTAAGAGGTTTTATTCGTTCCATCATCATTGTAAAGTAGTCATATCCCTCAGGCTTTCCGAGTCGGATAGCATCCATCATAAACTTCTCGGCTTCATGATAATCGTAGACAAAATAATTATCATAATTACTAAGATCCTCCGCATGGATCATTTCATTTGGCTCGTTACAATAATGTATGCAGGATAAAGCCTCAAGAAAAGATGTATAAATGGAATGAATGCTTTGTACATTGCCTATACCGGCTATTAAATTAAGTCCAAACTCCTTATGCAGGCCGTCTACAATACTGGTCGTTAAAGAAAGGCTATTTGCCTTTGTATTCATGCCCGGTGCCATGGTCTGTGGGCCCCCTGTAATTAAGACGCTAAATCTGTTATAAAGAATAGGTCCAATGGCAGAGGATACATTCTTAAGCGTTTTTTTGATATTATGATAAATAGCAAGCTCATCCAATTCAAAGTCTATAACACTGGTTCGCTCTTTAGGCATGAATTCAAAGAGTATTAAATAACCCAAATCCTGAAGCTGCAGTATACTCCTAAAAATATTAAGCTCTTTATGGGAGGTTCCACGAAAGAATAATGAAAACATAAAACTCTTCTCTACATATGAAAAAATATCTTCTCTTGAAAAATCTTTATATGATTTTATAATCTCCGAATGCAGACTATCCCAGAATTCTTTATTACTATCTTTTTCGGTCTTGTTGTTTTGGATTGATGTATTCACAAAAATCACTCCTTATGGTGTCAAATAGTTCGTTTTTTTACATTATACCACTAAATTTACTATATTGCACGCTATATATTTGGGAAAAAACAATAAAAAGTAGAAAAATAAGGTAATATAATACATAATAAATTTATCATTCTGCCACATAAATGCCAAGATAAGGTAATAGGATAAAATAACACCAATATAAATTAATATCGGCTACATAGTATGCAGCGCGACTTGTGGCTTGTATTCCATATAAATTTTGAGGTTAAGGATATGATGGTACGTAAGATATATAATAAATACATATCGATAATCCTTCCTATGTCTGTGCTTATTATCATAGGGCTTATTATGCTGTTCGGAAAAAAGAATATAAGTTACTATAATATAGGAAATAACGGTGCTGAACTTATGGTAATGTTTAACGAAACCCTTGACGAGGAGGATATAAATGAGCTTTTGGAGGGATACGGGAGCACTGTTGAATTAATTAAATTTAAGGAGGATTTTGCTCTTATTTCGGTTAGTGAAAGTGATAAATATCACGATGTCATGGAACGTCTTCGGAATCACAGACTTGTAAAGGTTGTTGAACCAAATGGTGAAGTACAGCTTATGCAGACGACTAACGATATGTACGCCGCAACCCAATGGTCGCTTCGCAATGAGGGGTCCTATAGGGTATTGGCTTCCGGTGTTATGAGAGAGATGTCAGCCACCAAGGACATAGATATGGATGTAATTGAAGCGTGGGAGTATATGAGTCAGGATATGGCAGAACGGAGAGAGGTTGTTGTTGCCATAATCGACACAGGAGTGGATTATAATCATCCTGATTTGTCAGGGCGGATATGGATAAATCCCAATGAAATACCCAATGACGGTATTGACAATGATAATAACGGATATATTGATGATATTTACGGATGGGATTTTTATAATGATGACCCGAGTGTGTGCCATTATAAATTCGATAAGAAATCAGGCTTAAATCTTGCACTTCCTGAGGATAATGATAATCACGGAACGCATATCGCCGGAATAATCGGAGCAGTGGCAAATAATGAAATAGGTATAGCGGGAATAGCCTCTAACATAGACTTAAAGATAATGTCGCTGAAAATTAACGGAGGCTCTGATGGAAACGGAAATATATCTGATGCAATTCTGGCAATAAAATATGCAACCGCTATGGGAGCAGACATTTGCAATATCAGCTGGGGAACCACTCATTATTCAACCGCATTACTGGAGGCAATAAATGAGTCTGACATGTTGTTTGTAGCAGCAGCAGGAAACGGTGGAAATAATAATGATAAAACACCAATATATCCGGCAGACTTTAAGCTCGACAACCTTATATCGACCACATTTATTGATGCCAACGGTATGATGACCAGATTATCTAACTATGGTAAGAAATCAATCGAGATAGCTGCACCCGGAGCCGATATATTAAGTACCATTGTGGGAACATACCAGACATTAAGCGGTTCATCCATGGCAGCACCTCACGTGACAGCTGTTGCTTCCTTATTATATTCCTATAATGACAAATTCTACCCCTCGGCAGTGAAGGATATTATTATTAAAACCATTAAACCTATTGACGGACTGGAGAACAAAGTAATTCATGCCGGTATTCCAAATGCATATGATGCATTGATGGAGGTAGATAATATAGTAGATGATATTTGGCCGCCGAATATTAATCTGACGACGATATTTAATAAAAATGAATTTATTATTCCTGTTAAGGTAGAGGATATTGGAAGATCCGATATACGGGTAATCCGTTGGCTGGCAGGCAGCAGGAAAGTAGCCGACTTTAATCGAGGTACGGCGGGATTGGCGGTAGATAACAATAAGATAACTGTGGCCAAGTCAGGAGCATATACCGTATATGCCGGTGATTATGCGGGTAATGAGAGTGTACGGATAATCGAGATAGAAGATGATGTTACCCCGCCGAAGATATCGTTATCATATAGTGTATCAGAAAACTACAAAACAAGGACCATAAATATTCGTGTGGTTGACGGACAAAGTGGCATAAGAAGAGTTAAGATTTTGGAGGGTATCAAAAAGGAATCTGATTTTCTACCTGCCAATTCGGGAACCGAGATAATTTTAGAGAATAGCAGAGCCTTCTATGAAGTAAAAAAAGACGGTATATATACTCTGTATGCCATAGACAATCGTGGGAATCATATAGTAAAGCCTATTGAAGTTAAGACTATATTATCAAGTGATTTGAAGTTTGCCCGAACCGATAAGGTTATTACTGTCGGAGAAGATTTCTATCTAAGAGCATTCATAAAGCCATCCAATTCGACTGACATAATAACCTATACCAGTTCCGATACCCGTGTAGCAACGATTAACAGTAAGGGTAAGGTAGTCGCCCATAGCGAAGGAATAACTACCATAACCGCAAGGACAAATAACGGATTAAAGGCTGTGTGCAGGGTTATAGTGATTAAGAAGAATCCTTAACGGTCATATAATATAATAAGTTGTATTTGCTTTGTCTTTATCGGAATTATCCTTTAGAGACAAAGCAAAATATAGCTAAAAATTTATATTGACGTAAAATACCTTATGTGTTATAGTAATAAAGCAAAGAAAGAGGGCTTTTTTTTTATGCCTAAAAAGGTCGTCTACAGCAGAGCAGTAAATTAGCGCTACAAGAGAAAGCGGAGGTGGAAATTGTGCGCGTAAAAATTACATTGGCATGTACGGATTGTAAGCAGCGTAATTATAATATGACTAAGGAAAAGAAATTACATCCGGACAGAATGGAGACAAAGAAGTATTGTAAATTCTGCAGAGCACATACTTTACACAAGGAAACCAAATAATTATATCTGAAAGGAATGTTGAAAGATGGGAGAAACAACTGGTAACGTAGCTGATAAGGCGCCAAAGAAAAGCTGGTTTAAGGGTGTTAAATCCGAATTTAAAAAAATAGTATGGCCGGATAAGCAAACTCTTACAAAACAGTCAATCGCTGTTGTTATCGTTACGCTTGTATTAGGTATAGTTATTTATCTACTGGACTATTTGATTGAATTGGGAATTGGCTTTATTTTAGGTTAAGGACAGTATGGAGGTTTAGAATGTCAGAAGCTAAATGGTACGTTGTTCACACATATTCAGGATATGAGAACAAAGTTAAAGCGAACATTGAGAAAATGATCGAAAACAGAAAGCTGCACGATCAGATTTTAGAAGTATCTGTTCCGATGCAGGAGGTCATCGAATTAAAGAATGGTGTGAGAAAACGTGTTCAGAAGAAGATGTTTCCCGGGTATGTATTAATTCATATGGTTATGAATGATGACATATGGTATGTAGTACGTAATACCAGAGGGGTTACAGGCTTCGTAGGTCCGGATTCCAAGCAACCGGTTCCGTTATCTGAAACAGAAATGCGCAGCATGGGAATTAAGGGTGACGATATCGTTATAGATTTTGAGATTGGTGATACCGTTACTGTCATTACCGGAGTATGGGAAAATACTACCGGAGTAATAAAGCAAATCAATCCTCATAAGCAGATAGTTACCATAAGCGTTGATCTGTTTGGACGTGAAACCCCGGTAGAGATTAGTTTCAGTGATGTAAGGCTTAGTAAATAGTAAAAACAGCAAAGCTGTTATTATCATGAAATGCATATTAGCCATATGCACATGGATATGCAGTAATTTACGCAGTTTTAGTGGGAGGGAAATCCCCGCAAACACCACATTATCAGGAGGTAAACAAAAATGGCTAAAAAGGTAACAGGTTATATTAAATTACAAATCCCTGCTGGAAAGGCAACACCGGCTCCTCCGGTTGGACCTGCATTAGGACAGCATGGTGTGAACATTGTTCAGTTCACTAAAGAATTTAACGCAAGAACAGCAGATCAGGATGGTATGATCATTCCTGTTGTAATTACGGTATATGCAGACAGGAGTTTCAGCTTTATAACAAAGACACCCCCGGCGGCTGTATTATTAAAGAAGGCAGCAAATCTGAAGTCCGGCTCCGGTGTTCCTAATAAGACTAAGGTCGCAAAGGTTTCTAAGGCTGATCTTCAAAAGATAGCTGAGATAAAAATGCCTGATTTGAATGCAGGCAGCATAGAAGCAGCTATGAGCATGATTGCCGGTACTGCCAGAAGTATGGGCATTACTGTAGAAGACTAAATATGAATACTATAGGCATAATCCGATTCTTTTAAGATTTATCGGTTAAGAGAGATTATGCGTTAAAAATCTATTAATGTGGGAGGATATGCAAGGTGATATGCTAAATAACAGCTCACCGTTTTCTTCCGATATTACCACTAGGAGGTTTATAGAATGAAAAGAGGAAAGAAGTATGTTAATGCTGCAAAGCTTGTTGACAGAAGCATACAGTACGATGTTGCAGAGGCAATAAGCTTAGTTAAGCAGACAGCTGTTGCTAAATTTGATGAAACTATTGAAGCTCATATTCGTCTCGGTGTTGACGGACGTCATGCGGATCAGCAGGTTCGTGGAGCGGTAGTTCTGCCCCATGGAACAGGTAAGACTGTAAGGGTGCTGGTATTTGCCAAGGGTGAAAAACTTGCAGAGGCAGAAGCAGCCGGTGCTGACTATGTAGGAGGCGAAGAGCTTGTTCCTAAGATTCAGAATGAGGGATGGCTTGAGTTCGATGTTGTGGTTGCAACTCCTGATATGATGGGTGTTGTAGGTCGTCTTGGTCGTGTACTTGGACCTAAGGGATTAATGCCGAACCCCAAAGCAGGAACTGTTACAATGGATGTTGCTAAGGCTGTTAATGATATAAAGGCCGGTAAGATAGAGTATAGATTGGATAAGACTAATATTATCCATGTACCCGTTGGAAAAGCTTCCTTTAGTGAGGAACAGCTTAATGAAAACTTCCAGACCCTGATTTCTGCTATAATCAAGGCAAGGCCTGCAGCAGCTAAGGGACAGTATCTTAGAAGTGTGACATTGGCTTCTACAATGGGACCTGGAGTAAAATTAAATACAGCTAAATTAAGCTAATTGATTGCAAATGTAGGTTGACATGATAAACTAACCCATGTTATAATCCCTATTGCAATAAATATCTGCCGAAGACAGTAGGTGCCGTAAGGCGTAAGCATAGCCGCCTACCGAGGAGAAGTTGGTTAATGATATATAACCTCTTTTTGCTTTGGCAGAAAGAGGTTTTTCTAATTGTAACAACTAATCAAAGGAGGTGTACAGAGTGGCTAAAGTGGAATTAAAGCAGCCTATTGTTGATGAAATCAAGGGTTTTGCCAAAGATGCTAAGGCTGTAGTTCTTGTAGATTATCGCGGACTTACAGTTGCTGAGGATACAGAGCTTCGTAAGAAGCTTAGAGAAGCAGGTGTCGTATATAAGGTTTATAAGAACACACTTTTAAACTTTGCATTCAAAGGAACCGAGTTTGAAGCATTATCAAAGGACTTGGAAGGTCCTACCGCAGTTGCATTTGGTATTGATGATGTAACCGCTCCGGCCAGAATTATTAATGAAATGGCTAAAAAAATGCCTAAATTAGAGTTTAAGTCAGGAGTCGTGGAAGGATCCTATTATGATCAAAAGGGTATTCAGGTTATTGCATCCATTCCTTCCAGAGAAGTTCTTATTTCCAGATTGCTTGGAAGTATTCAGGCACCGATTGCAAATCTTGCAAGAGTGCTTAAGCAAATTGCTGAGAAAGCAGCATAATCAAATTAACGTTATATAAATTTATATGGAGGTATATTATTATGACAACTCAAGAGTTTATCGAGGCGATTAAGGGCCTTAGTGTATTAGAATTAAATGAATTAGTTAAAGCATGTGAAGAAGAATTTGGCGTATCCGCATCAGCAGGTGTTGTAGTTGCAGCTGGTCCTGCAGCTGGTGGCGGAGCAGCAGAAGAAGAGAAATCTGAATTCAATGTTGAATTAACAGAAGTAGGTCCTAACAAGGTTAAGGTTATCAAGGTTGTTCGTGACCTGACAGGATTAGGATTAAAGGAAGCAAAGGATCTCGTTGATGGAGCTCCTAAGATGGTTAAGGAAGCTGTCAGCAAGGCAGAAGCTGATGATATGAAGGCTAAGCTGGAGGCTGAAGGCGCTAAGGTTACATTAAAGTAATTTAATAAAAATAACCGGCTTGAATCCGTAGACGGAATACAGGCCGGTTTTATTTTGTAAACTGCATTAATCGTAATGCACAATACCATATAATCACAGTAATTTACCTGAAATAATCAGATTATCGTGGAAATTAAAAAAAGTCAACAAAGTCAACAAATTAGATGTTGACAGTTGAATTTAAGTGTGGTAGTATGAAAAGTGCACTATTGTGGTGATATATGCCTAATCAGTATTATTATAGCATATGTAGTTAAAAAAGAAAAGCTATTTTTATTTTATAAGTCTGTATATCTTATTTAATAAAAGTGCTCCGTAAGGAGGCGCACTTAACGCAACGATTACGTGAAATATGTATTCGTAGGTATCATGTCGGTTAAGCCGACAGCGTTCTGCGCAAGAGTTTCGTAAGCGAAACTCTTTCTTGTATGTATTACAATATTACAAATCTCAAGATTTCTCCTAAACAATTAGTAGAGTCTTGTGCATACTTAATAAACTCAAGGGGTGAAAACGTCAATGGATAAAAACAGAATGCATCCAGTCAAGGTTGGTAATAACATTAGAATGAGTTACTCCAAGCAGAAGGAAGTATTGGAGATGCCAAATCTAATTGAGGTTCAGAAGGATTCCTATCAATGGTTCCTCACAGAAGGACTAAAAGAAGTATTTGATGACATATCTCCAATAACAGATTATGGCGAACACTTGAGTCTAGAATTTGTAGACTTTGCATTATGCGAGGATGACATTAAATATACTATCGAAGAATGCAAGGAAAGAGATGCAACCTATGCAGCTCCCTTAAAGGTTAAGGTTAGGCTCCATAATAAGGAGAACAATGAAATAAACGAACATGATATATTCATGGGAGATTTACCTCTTATGACACAAACAGGCACCTTTGTCATTAATGGAGCTGAAAGAGTTATTGTTAGCCAATTGGTACGTTCCCCCGGTATATATTATGCGGTTGACCATGATGATAAAATAGGTAAGAAGTTATTTTCTGCCACAGTCATACCCAACAGAGGAGCATGGTTAGAATATGAAACAGATTCTGATGATGTTTTTTATGTAAGGGTAGATCGTAACAGAAAGGTTCCGATTACGACATTTATCAGGGCTCTGGGATATGGTACTAACGAAGAAATTAAGCAGCTGTTTGGTGAAGAACCAAAAATTCTAGCGAGTCTTGCCAAGGACCCAAGTACGGCTAAGGATCCATCCGGAAATTATCAGGATGGCTTATTAGAGTTGTACAAAAAGCTACGTCCCGGTGAGCCATTTGTAGTAGAGAATGCGGAATTATTACTGCATAGCATGTTTTTTGATTCAAGAAGATATGATTTGGCTAAGGTAGGCCGTTATAAATTTAATAAGAAGCTTGCATATCGCAATCGTATAGTCGGATTTACGCTTGCCGAGGATGTGGTTGACAGATCAACCGGTGAGATAATTGGCCAGGCCGGTAATGTCGTGACTAACGACTTGGCGATTCTTATACAGGACGCGGCGATACCCTCTGTAATGATACAATCCGAAGAGAGAAACGTGAAGGTTATTTCCAATATGATGGTTAACCTTTCTTATTATGTTCCTCAAATCAGTGTTGCAGAGAAGAAGTCCATGGGTATAACTGAGAATGTATATTATCCTGTCTTAAAGAAAATATTAGAAGAAAATACTTCTATAGACGATATTAGAGACGCTATAAAAAGGAATGTCAGTGATCTGGTTCCTAAACATATTACGAAGGAAGATATAATTGCTTCAATTAATTATAATATTTGTCTCGAGTATGGTATCGGTAATTGGGATGATATAGATCATTTGGGTAACAGAAGAATTCGTGCGGTCGGTGAGCTTTTACAGAACCAGTATCGCATAGGTTTATCCAGAATGGAACGTGTGGTCAGAGAGAGAATGACCACTCAGGATTTAGAGGGCATCAGTCCTCAATCACTAATAAATATTAAGCCTGTAACGGCTGCGGTTAAGGAGTTCTTTGGAAGCTCCCAGCTGTCACAGTTCATGGATCAGCATAATCCATTGGGTGAGCTGACACATAAAAGACGTCTTTCTGCTCTCGGACCGGGAGGACTTTCCCGTGACAGAGCGGGCTTTGAGGTTCGTGACGTACATTATTCTCATTATGGAAGAATGTGTCCGGTTGAAACACCTGAAGGTCCTAATATCGGTTTGATTAACTCTCTTGCGACCTATGCAAGAATTAATGAATATGGCTTTATAGAAGCCCCTTATCGTGTGGTGGATAAAGCAGATCCCGAGAATCCTAAGGTTACCGACGAGGTTATCTATCTCACTGCCGATGAAGAGGATAAGTATGTCGTCGCTCAGGCGAATGCCGAGCTGGACGATGAAGGTTATTTTATTGGTAACAGTATTTCCGGTCGTTACAAGGAAGAAACATCTCAATATGAAAAGCAGAAAATTGACCTGATGGACGTATCTCCGAAGATGGTCTTTTCAGTGGCGACTGCTTTAATTCCTTTCCTGGAAAATGATGATGCCAACAGAGCTCTCATGGGTGCCAACATGCAGCGTCAGGCGGTTCCCTTGCTTGTAACAGAGGCTCCTGTCGTAGGTACAGGAATAGAGGCAAAGGCCGCAATTGACTCCGGCGTATGTGTAATCGCCAAGAAGTCCGGCGTGGTAGAAAGAGTTACCGCAAAGGATATTGTTGTTAAGCACGACGATGGCTCCAAGCATACTTATCGTTTGATTAAATTTGCAAAGAGTAACCAGGGAACCTGTATCAACCAAAGACCGGTTGTAAAATGGGGAGACAGGGTCGAGGAAGGTCAGGTCATCGCAGATGGTCCTTCCACCTTCAACGGAGAGCTAGCTCTCGGTAAGAACCCTCTAATCGGCTTTATGACCTGGGAGGGATATAACTACGAGGACGCCGTGTTGCTCAGTGAACGTCTTGTTCAGGAGGATGTATATACCTCCATTCATATAGAAGAATACGAAGCGGAAGCCAGAGATACCAAGCTGGGTCCTGAGGAAATTACCAGGGATGTACCCGGTGTAGGTGATGATGCCTTAAAGGATCTGGATGAGAGAGGTATTATCCGTATTGGTGCAGAGGTTCGTGCAGGAGACATACTTGTAGGTAAGGTAACACCAAAGGGTGAAACTGAGCTTACTGCTGAGGAACGCCTGCTTCGTGCAATCTTTGGTGAGAAGGCCAGAGAAGTAAGAGATACTTCACTTAGGGTTCCCCATGGTGAGTATGGAATTATTGTAGATGCCAAGGTGTTTACAAGAGAAAACGGAGATGAATTATCTCCCGGTGTAAATGAAACCGTACGTGTGTATATAGCTCAAAAGAGAAAGATACAGGTCGGAGACAAGATGGCAGGTCGTCATGGTAATAAGGGTGTTGTATCCCGTATATTACCTGTAGAGGATATGCCCTTCTTACCCAACGGCAGACCTTTAGATATTGTATTGAATCCTTTGGGAGTTCCTTCTCGAATGAACATCGGACAGGTACTTGAGATTCATTTATCTTTAGCAGCCAAGGTACTGGGTATAGAGGTTTCAACTCCGGTATTTGACGGAGCAAACGAGTATGACATTATGGATACCCTAGAAATGGCAAACGACTATGCTAACTGTGAATGGGATGAGTTTAATAAAAAGTATAAAGATATCATAGATGATACATTATTAGAGTATCTGAAGGAAAACCATGGTAAGGATGATGAATGGAAGGGAGTTCCCATTAATTCAGACGGAAAGATAATGCTTCGTGACGGCAGGAGCGGCGAGTACTTCGATCAGCCTGTAACCGTCGGCTTCATGCATTATCTGAAGCTTCACCATCTGGTAGACGATAAGATACATGCCCGTTCCACAGGTCCTTATTCATTAGTAACACAACAACCTCTGGGCGGTAAGGCACAGTTTGGCGGACAGAGATTTGGTGAAATGGAGGTTTGGGCACTGGAAGCATACGGTGCAGCCTATATACTTCAGGAAATCCTGACTGTTAAATCTGACGATGTAACCGGACGTGTTAAAACCTATGAAGCTATTATAAAGGGTGAAAATATCAGTGAGCCCGGTATACCTGAGTCCTTTAAGGTTCTTTTAAAGGAACTGCAGTCACT
>JAAYTK010000009.1 GCA_012523775.1 Clostridiales bacterium
GTCCATCCATCCTTTTTCAAATCCCCAATTACTCCACCCTTATCACCCACAATCAAGGTAGAGCCAAAACCGCTTTTTCCGCAACCTGACAGCCCTGCCGTCAAGGGGAGAAGCATAGCGACTATAAGTAAAATTGACCATATTTTTTGTTTCATTTTGAACTCCTTTCAAACGGGCTATTAGACCGAAAATTCGAAAACAAGAGTGGGTGGCACATTGACAAATCCGGAGTAATAGTGCATTGTAATCTCGCTTTTATCGGCTTGACATCATAAGCGTCAGAAAAAATGTAATAAACTTTTTCATCGTGTTCCTCCATTATTCAGATATAATTTTACTTGATTACCAACCATTGACCACTGCCGTTACACCGGTTTCATGAAGCATCTTTTGTGTGGCCTCCACAACCGTCTGTTTGTGAAGCATACCGTGCAGCAGTTCTACCCGCATGGTTTGATTCTTATCGCCAAAGATCAGGTACATCCGCTCCTTATCAATTTGAGCGGCGTGTAGCCGCACACCATGTACCCCGTCGAGACCCCATCGGTAGATTTCATTGCCCATGAGGATGCCAAAGGTAGATACAACAGTTTCCTCGACATCTCTTTTAATTTGGCGGCTCGGTATTGAAATAAGAGCCGATGGCACCGCAAGGATGCGATTATCCCAAATAAGCGTTGCATCATAGAGCCGACGGCCCTGCCTTAACAGTAGCAGGAGAAAGATAAGACTAATAGCTCCAAAGACGAAAACCGCTTCTAACATGAATGCCATGCCGAGCCACACCGCCAAACAAATACCGGCTACGAACAACAAGGCATATCCATTGAGCCGTTTGCGGATTGATTTCATTAGCACCATCCCTCCTTCATCATATAGTTTAGTGAAGTATGCCTGAAAAAACATCATTCTAAAGGATGATTTTACGAAAAAAGATATGGAACTGCATAGGCGAGTTTACACCGCAGCTATTACTCAAAAGGAAAAATCGGCATAGCCGGTAAATACATACCATACTATGCCGATATTTTTTCCGGGATTATATATCCCTAATTTGCACCCACTAAGGATAAAACCTTTAGTGCAGTCTTTGTTTTACTGTTTATGACAATGATGAACTATTCATTTCTCGTTTCCGCCTGAGCGGCTGGAAAGATGAAATCCACCTATCACATAGCCCGGCATTCGTCCTTTTAGCGTGTGAAAATGCTCAATTATATTTATGATACCATTATGAGTGCAAATTTTTTACTGCTTTGCAGCCACATTCCCAGACCATATGGATAAGGTTTTTGTATCCGATGACCACTCGACCGTCAAACCAAGGGTATCTGACAGGAATGATACAGGGAACATCATTGTACCGTCATCTGCCATGAACGAAGCTTTCGTCATACTTGCCTTCTTACCGTTCACCGCAATACTGCTCTTGCCGGTATGTAACACCCTCTGTTACATCGGTTATATTACCCTTGGTAAGTCTTATTTCCTGCCTCGGAATATATATGGATTTGAATACATCCTCAGCCCTTGGCTTTACAACCGCTGCCTCTACCCCGGAGCTGCTCGTTACGGCATCATCAATTACCATATATGAGCTTTGTGTGTTGCTGTCAATATAGATCTTTCCCTTTTGAGGAACAACTGATCTGTCTCTGAATTTCAACAGACTTGTTCCGGGTTGATAAGTCCTCTGCGTATCATTTGATAAATCAATCTGAAAATTAGGTATACCGGCTTGTGATCCAAGCCCTTCTGTATCTTCCTCGCTTGTATATGAGGCTACAGGAGCATCTTCGACATCATAGGATGTATCTTCCGGCAAGAACTCAACATTATCCTGAAGCTCGAATTTCAATCCTTGAAGCTTTGCAGGCTTCTCAATATCTGCATAGGGATATATCTTATTGTATTTGCTTAAATTAGTGTTTTTTATATCAATCTGCGGTAATTCAACCTGTTTAGTCGGTGCTGCCGTCGGTGTAGGTTTTCTTACAGGCTTAGTAGTAGGTGTTGGCTTCGTCGTTGTTGTGGGTGTCGCCTTCTTTGTTGTTTTTGCTGAAAACGAACTTATTTCTGCGTCATTTTCAACAGTACTTTTCTCTGCGGTCTGTTCTGCATAAACATAATTTTGTGTATTTAATTCGGTCGACCCAAGTAATCCTATCAGCAATGTAAATATTAGCAATCTACAAATTAGTCTTCTGCTATGCCTGTTTCATTTAATAGATTATATTTTTGCAATAATTCTTTATAGCAAATCCTCTTTCTTCTATTAAATCTCTTTTCTTTATGTACCTTCTTCATGTTTGTTCTCTCCTAATTATATATGAGGAATTTTGTCACTCTTTTATATAATACTATTTATGTTTTCTGTAAAAGTCAATAAGAATGCACAAAAATAAATTTTTAATTTGTTTTAGTTTCATAATTCAATAACATCTTTTTAAATAGGACGATCTTTTCTGTTCAATAAAAAGGCATGGTAACATACCATGCCCATTTCTATGGTTTGAAACTATTTAGTTCTTTGTGAAAAGCGCTGTTGAAAGATAACGTTCTCCGGTATCAGGCAATAATACTACTATATTTTTGCCGGCATACTCGGGACGTTTCGCCAACTCCGTCGCTGCGAATAAAGCAGCACCTGAGGATATACCCACCAGTAATCCTTCAGTGGCGGCAACCGTTTGAGATGTTTCGAATGCATCCTCGTTTGATACGGTGATAATATCGTCGACAACCTCTCGGTCATAGACCTTGGGTACAAATCCCGCACCTATACCCTGAATCTTATGTGCTCCGGGCTGGCCTCCTGATAATACAGGGGAAGCAGCCGGCTCAACCGCATAGATTTTTACTCCGGGGACTTTTTCCTTCAGCAGCCTGCCTACTCCGGTAACCGTACCACCCGTACCGACTCCTGATACGAATGCCGCTATATTGCCGTCCGTATCATCTAATATTTCCTGTGCTGTGGTTTCACGGTGAATCTTCGGGTTTGCAGGGTTTTCAAATTGCTGTGGTATGAAGGAACTGGGATATTCGGCTGCGAGTTCCTTTGCTTTTTCAATTGCACCCTTCATTCCTGCGGGACCGGGTGTCAGTACAACCTCAGCACCGAGTGCCGAAACTATTGCCCGTCGTTCTATACTCATCGTTTCAGGCATTGTGAGTATCAGCTTATACCCCTTAGCCGCTGCTACGAATGCGAGCCCGATTCCGGTGTTACCGCTGGTCGGCTCAATTATAACTGTACCTTCTTTTACAAGTCCTTTCTCCTCTGCGTCAGTAATCATTGCATATGCGATTCTGTCCTTTACACTTCCAAGTGGATTGAAGTATTCCAGCTTTGCGATAATCTTAGCTGAAGCGCCCTTTACTGCACCGTAATTATTCAACTGCAGAAGCGGTGTACGCCCGATTAAATCGGTTAGATTTTGATAAATTTTAGCCACTGATAGTCCTCCTTATTTTAAAACATATATAACATATATATTTAGTATGTTATAATTATATGGAATTAGGAATTAAATGTCAAGATATATTTTAAAAATTTTTTTAGAATCTTGCTAAGCTTGATAAAGCCCTTTCCAGTGTTTTTCTCGGACAGGCAATATTCATCCGTTGAAACCCTTCCCCTTCTGCTCCGAACTTTGTACCTGAATCAAGCCATAATCCTGCATTTTCAGTGATTTGCCTGTCAAGCTCGGCCTGAGTAAGCCCATATGCCGAGAAATCCAACCAGAGCAAATATGTTCCCTGCGGTTCTATGAGCCGAACCCTTGGCAGCCTTTCAGAAAGGAATTCTTGTGTATATTGAATATTCCCTGCCAGATACTCCATTAATTCTTCAAGCCAATCTCCCCCATGTGTATAAGCACTTTGACAGGCGACAAGTCCCAGTGTATTAAGCTGGCTGTAGCCCGTCTTATTCATCTCCGACTTCAGAAGCCGATTAAGTTTGCTGTTACGAACGATGATATTAGCGACCTGTAACCCTGCCAGATTAAAGGTCTTGCTCGGTGAGGTAGTTATAACCGCATTCTCATCAATTAGTCCGTAGCAGGTATGCTCATAGGGCTTATGGACAAAATCACAGTGAATTTCATCGGATACGACAGTCACGTTATATTTTGCACATATTTCGTTAATACATTCAAGCTCGTCCCGTGACCAAACCCTTCCAACGGGATTGTGTGGACTGCAAAGAATGAACATTTTTACGGTGTTTTCTTTGATTTTATTCTCAAAATCATTAAAGTCAATTGTATAAGTCCCTTCATTATATGTCAGAGGATTGGTAATGAGTCTTCGACCATTTTTTCTGATTACCTCATAAAACGGAAAGTAGACAGGCGTTTGGATAAGTATGGCTTCATTAGGCTCAGTAAAGGCTCTGACACACGCCGCCAGAGCAAATACCACTCCCGGAGCTTTGACTACATCCTGATGGGAGAACCTGAATCCATATCGCGTAGAAAACCATTCCGAGAGCGCATCGTAATAATCCTGCTTAACCTCCGTATATCCGAAAATTCCATGGTTTACGGCTTTATGAATGTCGTCCAAAACTTTCTGCGGTGTAGAGAAGTCCATATCGGCTACCCACATCGGTATCAATCCGTCCGGCTTACCACGCTCGATGGCAAAATCCCATTTTATTGAGTTGGAATTTTTACGGTCAATTATTTTATCAAAATCATAGTTCATTCCAGTGCCGCCTCCAAATCATCAATTAAATCATATACATCCTCAATACCTACTGAAAGCCTAAGCAGCCTATCGTTGATACCTAAGACCTCCCGTACCTCTTCCGGAACATCGGCATGGGTCTGTAATATCGGATATGTAATTAGGGACTCAACTCCACCCAGTGATTCAGCATACAGAATTGTTCTAACACCTCTAAGTATATTCGTCACAATGTCAGAATTTTCTACCTCGAATGAAATCATACCGCCTTTCCCAGCGTAATGAACCGACTTGACCTTCTTGTGTCTTCCTAACCACTCCGCTATATGACCGGCATTCTCGGTAATTCGCTCCATACGTATTGCCAGGGTCTTGATTCCCCGTAGGATCAGAAAGCAATCCCACGGTGCTAAGCATGCCCCGATGGTCTTATACAGAAAGCGTAATTTTTCAGATAATTCAGCATTACCTGTTACCAAGAATCCTGCAAGGGTATCATTGTGTCCTCCGAGGTACTTAGTTCCGCTGTGTAGTACGATATCGGCACCCAGTTCTAACGGCTTTTGATACACCGGAGTTAAGAAGGTATTGTCAACTATAAGCAAAATATTCTTCTCCCTGCAGGCGGCTGAAACTGCTCGGATGTCGGTAAGCTGCATCATTGGATTGGAAGGTGTTTCAACAAAGATTGCCTTTGTATTTAAATTGATATGTCTTCTCAAGCTTTCTATATCGCCCGTATCCAGATAATCTACAGATATGGAATTCTTCTTGACCACATGATTAAAAAGCCGCACGGAACCGCCATACAGATCACTCGTTGCGATGATATGGTCACCCGGCGAGAAAAGCTCACACAAAACAGCCATTGCTGCCATACCGGATGAAAATGCCATAGCGTCCGTGCCGCCTTCAAGTAAAGCGACAGTCTTTTCTAATGCTTCACGGGTTGGATTCTGTAGACGTGAATAATCGTATCCGGTACTTTGCCCAACGCCTGGGTGAGTAAAAGTAGCCGATTGGTAAACCGGAACGGTTATGGCACCGGTTATGTTATTATTGTCCCTCACTCCGTGAACACAGATCGTATTAATTCTTTTATTATCCATAGGGTTTTCTCCTTATCCTTTAATCAAATATAATATATATATCCATCGAGAGAATCGCCCTTAAGCGCTTCTTCTGCCAAATCTGATAAAGGCATTCGTTCGAAAACCTCCTTGAATGCATTGTTTGCCGGAACAAATAATGCTTTATGCAAAGCTCTCTCAATACCGGGCTGGGTGTCCTTAACGGTACTTTCCGGCACATCAAAAATAGATGTTTCTGTTGCGGAGAGTATATCCGCAGCAGTTATCTCCATAGCCGATCTTTCCAACGAATATCCTCCCTGCGCTCCCTTGGTAGATGTTACAAGTTCACCTCGCCGTAACAGTGAGAATACCTGTTCTAAATAAATCTTTGAAATCCCAAGCTTCTGTGATATTTCCAGAACCGTAATCGATTCGTTTTGAGTTGTCTCCTGTGCCATAAGAATCATTGCTGCCAAAGCATAACGTCCTTTGGATGATATTTTCATATTTTACCTCCAATTCATACTAATCATATATGTATTATAAATCAAGTTTTTGGTAATGTAAATAAAAATTTACAAATAATTATATATATTATATGATTAATAGTAAATATTACACTGTCCGTGGATTACACTTATTTTATTCGTTTTGTCGTTTATATAATAAAATTCGGAGGTTTTAATGCGAAAAATATTAAAGAAATTTATACTGGTATTCTTTATATCAATTGCTACTCTACTTATGGGTTTAATAATAAATAACAGAGTATTTTATTTAAGATACAGTAAATCGGATACGAGGAAAGATTATCTGTCAGAGCAAGATTTAAAACGTGTTCAAGAAATTTATAGTTTCTTATCCGCAGAAGGAAGTAATATATTCGAAGGATTTGACGGCAAAGATACCGATCTACTAATCTATAATGAAGAATACGAGTTTTTGTTTAGTGATTTTCAGCCATCCGGTAAAGAGTGGATTAATCTTGGGAGTGACAATATCTTAAATAAATATATCTTTAGAAGGTTAGCAATTGAATCACAAGCATTTGCTGTAAAAATTGATTCTAAATGGGTTGGCAGTTTTGCCACGATGGACACTTATCATAAGCAAATGTTAAATATGATACCAATCTTTTATCCTCCTCAATTAGTATCGATTGATGAGCAATATTATAGAGCAATAGTTATACACGAAATGGCCCATGCATATCAGGGAAAGCTTTGCTCTGTCAGAGTCGATAAAGCAGAGCATATACATAATGTATGTAGTGATTATTATATGGATAAGCAATTCAATGATTTGATTGAGCAGGAGGCAAAATATCTGGAGTTGGCCTTACAGTCAGAGAATTCTGATGATATATGTAACAATATTCAAATGTTTTTACAGACCAGATCCAAAAGAAGAAAAGATTGTCTGATGTCAAATAATGAAATACATGAAGAGCAAGAAATTGAATGGCTTGAGGGACTGGCAAGGTATGCCGAATACAAGGCATCATCCGGTTCTTCCTCTCCGATAGCTAAGGGTTTATTAAATATAACATCGAAGGTTAATGTGAAAAGTGATGATAGATATTATGCACTGGGAATGGCCCAGTATATGTTGATAATACGATTAGACAGCTCGTACGAGCAATTATTATTTAGCAATAATTTAGTATTGGAAGATGTTCTGTCTGAACTGTGTTTGGTTACTCACTAATAATTGGATATATAAATAGGTAGATATTTTTTTGAAATTAATGTAGAATGAACATATTAAATACTAAAATCAGACACAAATGAGGTATTAATATGCTGAGGTTTTATTTTGTTTTATTTCCTGCTATCTTTTTAAATTTTTATTATGTCCCTTGGATGTGGTATCTTGCAAAGCATCCCGATAAATACTCGGAGGAAACCCGTTATAATGTGGGACGCAGGTTGATAAGAATGATTAAAAGGCGTGGCAGAATTACCACAATATCAACCGGTAAAGAATTCCTCCCTAAAGAGGGCGGCTATATCATGTATTCCAATCATCAGGGAAAATATGATATGTTGGGAATTGTTTCTACTCATGACAAGCCCTGTTCAATCGTCATAGACAAGAAGACAACCAAAGAGATTATGCCAAGACTATATACAAGACTTGTGAGAGGACAGAAGCTGGATAAAAAAGACCCAAGGCAGCAGGTGAAGGCCATCCACCAGGTAATCAAAGAAATAATTGAAGGGCGAAGATACCTTCTCTTTCCGGAAGGCGGCTATACGGATAATAAGAATAATCTCTTGGAATTTCATACGGGATCCTTCAAAATACCACTTAAAGCAAAATGTCCGATTATTCCGATAGCAATTTATGATTCCTACAAACCCTTCACCATTAATTCGATTAAAAGAGTGACAACTCAGGTTCATTATTTGGAGCCGATTTATTACGAGCAGTATGCAGGAATGTCAACCAGAGAAATCTGCGATTTGGTATATAATCGTATTAATGATAAACTTAACGAAATAAAAAGCGGTAAAGCATATCAGAAAGTACAAAAGGCTGTGTAAATCACAGCCTTTTTATACTTCACATTTCATAAAGTTGTCCAATTAATTATACATAGAACCAGTCATACTTAATCCATTCGTTTCATCTTTTTTATAAGCGAGACGAATTCATCCTTATAATCATCCTTCGTAAGATCTATATTCTCCAGCGTATCCAATATCATATCGTATGAAGAATCCCCCTTCCAACTGCTGTCGCGAAGCAACATACCGAACATGGCAACGGCACTGGCAAATGAAAGATTCTCAGACGGCTCAAAGGCAAAACTACTCTCGTCAACAGGTACCGAAATAAGCTTGCTTGTATCTCCATCCGGTTCTTTATATCTGGCATTTATGGTAAACCACTCTTTGCTATCCGTTAGCACCTTCTCGGATTGATATTTTAAATCGCTTTCAGGAACCTCCTGCTCAGAATCAATTTCGGCAATTTCATATAGAGCTGTTACTCTGTGACCGGCTCCCATTTCTCCTGCATCCTTAGTATCATCGTTAAAATCCTCGGTATTTAGCAATCTGTTCTCATATCCTATTAGCCGATATCCCTTAATATATGCCGGGTTAAATTCGATCTGCAGCTTTACATCTTTAGCTACAGTAAATAGTGTTCCTCCCATCTCTTCCACGAGAACCTTCTTGGCCTCCAGTATCGAATCGATATAGGAGTAATTTCGCCTACATTTAGGTCACCGTCCGTTGCAAGAATCACCCTATTATTACCGCCTTCAATAAAATACTTTTCTGCTATTTCATATGCTCTAATGATTCCTGCAGAACCGGCTGTACTAAATGGTTCCATTTTTATAATTGTGCATTTGCACAGAAACTACACCCAAATTTTGGCACATCTGCATTGATTCGTCTTTTTGATTGTTATATAATTAACAATCATGGTGTTGTATATGCTGGGATTCCTATAAGAATCACAACATATATAGTAATGTTAGGAGGGGTTTACATGAAAGGCTGGTTGTTTACGAAGACAGGTGTGGCACCTAGACTTATTGAAAAAGAAGATCCCGTTGTAGTTCCGGGAGAGGTAATCATCGATGTGAAAGCTTCAGGATTATGTCATTCTGATGTAGCCGCACTGGAGGATCCGGGTTGGATGCCACTTATTAGTGCGGCTCCGGTTATTTTTGGACATGAATGTGCCGGAGTCGTTACCGAGGTTGGTGAAGGTGTTACTGATTTAAAGGTTGGCGATCGTGTAGGCATATGTCCTATGCATCCCGACACCGGTGCAGCGATTGGTTATTGTCGCGACGGTGGATACGCCACGAAGCTGTTAGTTCCTGCATGTCAGTGTGTCAAGTTACCTGATGAAGTGTCATTTATACAGGGCGCTGCCGCAACGGATGCCGGTATGACATCCTATCACGCTCTATTTGTGGAAGGCAAGGCCAAAGCCGGAATGAAGGTAGGTCTTATCGGTATTGGGGGATTAGGACAATTTGCGGCTCAGATGGCACTTATTGAAGGCTGTGAGGTGTATGCAGTGGATACAAGTCCCGCTGCCCGTGAGCTTGCCCGTGAGATAGGGTGCAAAAAGGTATATGAGAACACTCTCGATCTTAAGGAAGTTGAACCCGAGCTAATTGTTGACTATGCAGGCTTCGGTAAAACCACCGCCGATGCTCTAGAGGCAGTGGCATTTAGGGGCACAGTAGTAGTGGCTGGCATGGGTATTCTTGAGTCAACTGTCAGTACATACACAATGATTTTAAAGCAATTGACGCTTAAGGGAAGTAACGGCGGTACTCCTGAGGATATCAAGGGTGTTTATGAGTTCTTTAAGACAGGCAAACTAAATCCTCAGCTTACTACTATTCCGTTTGACCAAATCGATATTGGATTAGAGAAGCTAAAGAACAGAGAAGTAAAAGGACGTCTGGTTGCTGTGTTAGACTAGATTTTAGCTCTTATTGTCAAGCAAATAGAAATTACATAAAAGAAGGGCACAGAGCCGATCATCATCCAGAGAGGTTTCTGTTAGCTCTTCTATTTTTTTCAACCGATATAATAATGTATTACGATGGATATGTAATTTTGCAATTGTGGTTGAATGTCTGCACATTGATGTTATATATATTTTAAGAGTTTTAAGATACTCCGTACCGTTTTTGTTATCATAATTTTGCAAAATCCCTATGGCCGGATGAATATAGCTTAAAGAATCTATATTATCCCGTACATTGGACATTATATTCTCTAACACGAAGTCATTGTATATAAATATATTATCCTCAGGCTTGCATTTTCTACCAACGATAAGCGCCTGTTCGGCTTGGTATTTGTATGTCTGTATTGTAGAAAGATCATCAAATATATTACTTACCCCTGATTCCAGCTTATACATTGTCAACAGATAATCTATTTGTTTTACCCTTGTCTTTATGAAATCCTTGGGTGTAATTTTATCCTTGAGCTTCGTGACAAGAATATATAATCTATCTTCAATTACCGCCGCGTACATTGTGGGCTCTGTTTCGTCTACAATGTTTTTAACGTAATGAAGCGTGGTTTTATTTCTGTCACCGGCGGTGACTACTACACAATACCTTGGTGATAGGGTTAATCTAAGACTTTCAGTCCACCCTGAAAATTCCTTTTGGGTCTTAACTCTGCCTTGGAAAAGGTCACTGATAAAAGCCATTATAATAGCGTTTCGGGAGCTTCTATGATGGAAGTTCTTTTGCATTTCAATTCTGACTGCCTGGCAGACCAGCTGTAACAGCATTACATGAACTTCTGTGTATTCCCTGTTCGGAAACAAAACTCCGACATATCCCTCGACTACTCCGTCTATCTTAATGTTTCCAACCAATCTTGGAATATCCTTAACCAGACTTCGGTCGAACCATACAGGCATATCGCTGCTTTCGGACTCACTTATGATGGAATCCTCCAACAGCTGCCAGGTCATCTGAGGTGTCATCTCATGCTCGTCTAAGTATTCATCCCATATTGGATCACCTATGGCCTTATCTGGAAACTGAGCCAACTTCTTAAGCTCTGCATTAACAATGATAATAGGCATCCCAAATAGTTCATAGCCTACCTCGGCTATAGAGCTAAAGCCACCTCTTTCCAATGCATGAAACAGCTTCTTATAGGCCTCAGTAATAATATCCTCTTTCCTTTCTTTGCTCTCTTTATTCATAATTTAATGCCCCCTATTCAAACAACATGTACCGTGGCATATATATTATACCATTTTTTGAAAATAAATGCTTTATATTATGTTGGCATTGGGGTTATATGTTATAATATCCTAAATACCATGAGGTATTATGACATTTTATTATGAGTAGTGTATATGTCGGTATAATAAAGTGAAAGGAAATTATGTGATATGAATAAGATCTCTTACAAATCAATTTTATTAACAGCAGTTATTGTGTTAATGTGTATATTTAGTTGTGGATGTAAAGCAAAGAGGACACGCAATATAGCTGTAATCGAGCCTCTGGAGCAATCCCAGATATCCAGTCTGTCTATTAAAAGCAAGTATCTGGATAAGAATGTCCGCTTCATGATATACTTACCAAAGGGCTATGGGGATGGGACTGAATACCCTGTTTGGTATGGTCTTCACGGCTTTAGCATGAATGAAACCGCATGGATTAATCATGGAATAGCGGAGGCTGCTGACGAATTGATAGACGAGGGTATCATTGACCCCCTTATCATGGTGTTCCCATTCGTTAAGGATGCCACCCTTAAAGAGATTGAGGCAGACTTAGCAGACGATGGCAAACTGGGTGAGAGGAATATAGATAAATTTATTAGCCAAGAATTAATTTCATACATAGATTCGCAATACTTTACAATAACATCACAGGATGGCCGATTTATCGGAGGATTTTCTATGGGAGGAATGATGGCACTTAGAATAGCCTTCCATCATACCGATTTGTTCTCTAAGGTAGGAGGATATAGTCCGGGTGTTCTGTACAACGATTTTTCCGATAAACAGTTGGAGGAATGGTTATTTCCGAATGATAATATCGATGAGATAGACGATGTCGAAGCATTCGCAAAGGAGAAGGGATTTAACAAGCTTAATATATATCTAGATGCCGGAAATGAGAATGACCCTTTCGCAGTCGGGGTACAGTCCCTATACGAAGCACTTCAACGACGTAATATAACATCAGAGTTTATCATATATGACGGAGGACATTCGATACAGACAGAACTATTGAAGGATTATTTAATATTCTATACGGGGAAATAATTCGGTACCAGGTACGGAGTTCGGTACCTGGTACCCCTATTATTATTCTTCACGCTTCAAAACGATTAACTTGCTGTCATTGCTACCCAAGGTAAGATAATTTCCATCGTCTGAGATATATATTTTATTGGCAATAAAGCCTTCCTTAGGCTTTAACTCTTCTGATACCCAGCTTTCGCCTCCATCATTAGTCGTCAGACAGTAGGTTTTAGTCCCTTCACCGGGCACGATTCCTGAAAACACAATGATTCCATTATCTTCATCCGAGAAATTTATATCTGCTAAAGCCACGTTCGATTTATACAATCCGGGCTTCCCTTTCTCATCTATGACTCCATACTTCTCTAATTCAATATCCTTACTGCTCCAGGTAGAGCCGCCGTCAGAGGTTATAAATAACATGCCATTGGTGGACAATATATAACCATCCTCCGAAGTTCTTAGTGATATTGTGGCAATACTCTTTAAATCCTCCGGTAAATTCATCTCTGTCCAGGTGCTTCCGCCATCAATGGTCACAGCACATTTCTTATTTGTTGCGACCCATCCCGTATTTTCATCTACGAAGTCAATATCAAGATGTATGGAATTCAGCTTAGCATCACTAACCTCACTCCATGTCCTACCACCATCTTTAGTCACCCGTACATTGTTACCATTACCGCCAGTCCATGCCAGATTCTCATCAACGATATCCAGACAATAACGACACATAGAGCTGTTCACACTGTCAGGCCATGTTTCTCCCCCATCATAGGTATAGTGTATTTCCCCGCCAAATCCTACCGTTAATCCGTAGCTTTCATTGAAAAACCCTTCGATATTGGAAGAATGCTTTATATCGGTATCCACAACTACGGACCATTTAGCCGCTGATGCCGTGGTACGTTTCCCCCCGGAGCATCCCGCCAGCAGCATGACAGCTATAATATTAATTACTAATATAATACTTAATACTTTTCTTATCATAGTTTTCACCCTCCTTATCACATATTCTACAATCTGAGTGAAGGAGGGTGAATTGCCAATCGGTAATAAAATACTGCTTATCGGAAATTTATCAGCCTTCGAACTGACTTCTATATTCTGACGGTGTACAGCCAACGTATTTTTTGAAGGATCGAAGAAAATGAGCATTATCTTTATAACCGGCTCTTTCCATTATTTCGTTAATAGTCAGATAGGTTTTTCGTAAAAGCGAGCATACTATCTGTATTCTGAGATTAAAAACATATTCCATTACGGTTATACCCATGACAGATTTAAACTTTTGATTCAATGTGGTTTTATTTGTATGAAAATACTTAGTTATATCCTCCATGGTAATCTTATCAAGACAATGGACATTAAGCCAGTTAATGACACCGCTAATCTCATCATTTATCGCCCCAAGATAAATATTATTATATGCTTCATTCCCATCATAAATGGTATTGGTAAGCAGAAGCAGCTCTATAAAGTAAGAACGGCTGCGGCATGGCCAGAAATGATCTCTCTGCTGTGTCAATTCTTCATCTGTCAGGTGAATCAGCTGAGAAACTCTATTGCCAAGATAACGATTGGTTGCACAAGCTCCAATGTAGGATTCAGTCCTTTCAAAAAAGGGCCTGAAAAAATATGCATCTTCACCTAACGTGCTTTTCCAATCCTCAATACTGTCAAAATCAATATATCTTTCGAAACAGCTGGGTTCAAAATACATAACGTCCAGCTTAAGATCTACCGCATTATTTATTTCGACATCATCGGATTCATTGAGGCACAAAATCATAGGACTAATAATAATCTGGCTTTTTTGGCCGTTTCTTAATACTCCATAGCCTTCCTTTACATATACAATCCTATATCTGTCATTCGGACAACTGTCGTCCGTTTCGTCAACATCCCTTTCACAGTAGATTTTAACCTCCCGTCCGGGATGTATCTCCTTACCTATTGTGGTAAATTTTAAATTCCCCATAGCTTCCCCCTTATATATCCTCTTACTATGAAATATCCCATTTGGCTCTGCTGCCCTTTTCTCCCTTTGTGACAACAAGCTTTGTGCCAATCTGAGCCTTTAGCTCGGTGACATGGGATATAATTCCCACCAATCTTTTGCCTCCCGATAATTCATTGAGTATCTTAATTGCCTGCATTCTCGTATCATCGCTTAATGATCCGAAACCTTCATCTATAAACATGGTATCAATATGTATGCTTCCGGCATTGTTTTGAATGATATCCGACATACCGAGAGCCATTGACAGAGCAGCCATAAATGATTCCCCGCCCGATAATGTCTTCACATCACGAACCTGGTCATTCACCAGACTATATACATCCAGGTCAAGTCCCACTTCTCCTTGCCCCGATAAGTCCTCCATATCACGGCATTTAAGTATAAACTGATTGTTGGACATCGTATATAATCTCTTGTTGGCCTCATGAAGGATCATGTTAAAATATCTTCTCTGAATGTATGTCTGGAAATTAAGATGTCTGCCGCTAAGCTTGCCATTGGCCGTATCTGCCAATCTGCTTATGGCACTAAAGATCTTCATGATTTTTTCTCTGTCATTTGTAAGCCTGCTTACCTTAATATAGACTTCCTCATTTCTTGTACGGATTCCGTATATGTTCTTGCTTTCCTCCTCTAGCTGCTTTCTAAGCTCATTGAGTTCATTTTGCTTCAGCACCAATTCATCTGTCTGTATTCTG
Source organism: Clostridiales bacterium (assembly GCA_012523775.1). Lineage (GTDB taxonomy): Bacteria > Bacillota > Clostridia > Lachnospirales > Lachnospiraceae > Mobilitalea. The sequence goes on from JAAYTK010000009.1 coordinate 15,255, forward strand.
AACTTATCCTTGGTCTGCTCCCTATAGTTCTCGATACTTGTATTATTTCTTATGACCTCTTCCCTATATTCCTGATCTAAATTATGCAATTCTTCAATCTGCTGAGGGCTTAATATAGCCTCCCTATATTCATTAATATCCGAAAAGCCTTGCCTTGAAAGCTCGTTGTTTAGCTCTGTCTCTGATTCTTTGGTTTCCTTTAATAATCTACTGTAGCTTTCCTCCTCAGTCTTAAGGTTTCCTTTTTTCTTATTTATTTCATTTGTTATAGCTTGATAAGCTTCTGCTGCGGCCTCCTTTGCCTCAGACAATTCCTTCAGCTGTGACTCGGCTACTAATAACTCTTTCTCAGCATGGGCCTTACTTTCATATATCAAATCCTTTTTAAGACTGTCTATCTTGGTATCAAGCTTTATGAGACTTGCAGCCACTTCCTGCCTCGCCTTATCGGCTTCCTCCTTATTCTTCTCATAGGACTCCAATAATTTCTCCAGTTCCTTAATTCGAATTTCGTTGGAGGAGAATAACATCTTCGCCTCCTCTGCCTTAGCTTTATTGTCCGTTTTTTGCTTAAGCTCAATAATACACTGATCTAACAGACTCTTTATATTGTATTCAGATATATTATCAGAGTTAATTGTGTCATCGACAAGCCTTCTTCCCTCAAAGACTGTAACCTCAACCTTCTTTTCATAGTTTTGCTTTGCCTTCTGAAGCGCTTCATATTTTTGTTGCATTGCACCGAACGACTCATCCATTTCGTCCTTAGCAGCCCGCAGCTCGCCTTCATCAATAACTCGATCATGATATTCTGCTTTTTGAGGATGAGATGTAGAACCGCAAACAGGGCAGGCTTCACCTTCCTTTAGGTTTGCCGCCAGAATTCCCGCCTGTTCTTCTATGAAGCTATGGTATAACTTCTCGTACTGATTTTTTTTATGCTCATAAGAATCGTGTTCTTTCTTATGTTCTATATCTGCATTTTCATAGGCGGTTCGTAACTGATTAACAGAAGCAATGGATTTAATAAGCTCTTCCAATGCTTCCTTTCTTTCTGTTAATCTGTCCACATCATGCTTAAGCTGTGTGTACTTATCCGCGACACTCTTAAGCTCCTCCTGTTGTCCTGATAATTTAGCCCTGCTTGTCCTCACTTCATCTATAAGCCTGATAACCTTGTTATATTCTTCAACCGCTCTAGTATTACTTTCCTTCAGAGCAGTCATTTCATCGTTATATCTATCAAGCTCCTCATATTTAGGAAGCAGATTCTTAATGGAGCTGATTCCTGAGATAAGTCCCGGACTCTTCTTCCTGTGCACATCTTCCTTCTGCTCCTTATCCTTCTTTAGACTCTCCAATCTCTCCCGATTTTCATCAAGCCAGTTCTTAATATCCGAGATTCTACTCTTACATTCACTTAAGTCCCTTTTCTTACTAAGGAAAGCTTCCTCCTTGGACACTACCGCCTGAGCTTTTCTGGCCTTATCGGCTCTTAGCCTGATTTGGTTCATTTCGCTCTTTCTCTGCTCCAACTCTTGCTTTTTTATAATAGCTGCCTCTAGGGCGTCGAAAAGTCTGTTGTTATCCTCGGCCTGTTGAATCTTAGTGTTAATATTCCCCAACTTTATATTGTTATCATCTAAAGCTTTCTTTACCTCATCTTCCTTTTCCTTTGCTTCATCTATAATCATATTTATAAGCTCTAACTGCTTATCCGAATCGGTCTCCGTAAACCGCGGCATATCCTCCCACAGCGAATGTAATTTACTGTCCTTTATGCACCTGATATCCTCTGTCTCACGGATAATATCCTTCTTGTTATCCTCCAGCTGTCCATATATGGACTTGGCTCTTAATTTTAACTCCTCCTCGATCTGCCAATAGATTCTGGTGTTAAATATCTTGGTAAATATTTCTTTTCTTTCCCTGGAGGATGCGTGAAGCAGTTTAAGAAAGTCACCCTGGGCAATCATTGCAATCTGTGTAAACTGATTCACATCCAGACCTATTATTCTGATTATTTTTTGATTGGTTTCCTTTATCTTACCGTCATATTCCTTGCCGTCAGGCATAATAAGAGTGACCGTCGGCTGATCTGTGGTCATCGTGTAATCTCCGTCCTTATTTCTTCTCTTACTTCTGCGTACCTGTCTGGGACTTCTGATTATCGTATATGTATTTCCACGGTATGAAAAACTATACTCCACATATGTTCTCGTATCATCGTCGGCATATTGACTGCGCATCATCTCACCGTTACGCTTGCCTCCGCTGGTTTCATCATATAGAGCATAGGTTATGGCATCGAATATAGTGGTTTTTCCTGCTCCGGTATCACCTGTTATAAGAAATATTCCGTTATTTACTTCTTTAAAATCAATAACTTCTTCGCCGGCGTAGGAACCGAAGGCTGACATCTTAATATATAACGGTTTCATCTATTCCTCTCTCCTGTAGCTTATTTATAACATCAATCATAATGCTCTCTTCTTCACTGCTCATTGGAACTCCCTGCATTTCCTGATAGAATTGCTTAAATGCCTCAAGGGGATCAAGTACTGCGGCTTCAAGGTCTTCCGCCTCAAGCCGTGCTCTGGTTCTGCTGTTGTCGATCTTAACCTCAAGGATATGGTCGTAATGCTCTTCTAATTGATCCTTAGGTCTATATATCTCATCCTCATCGGTTATGGTTATACTTATATAATCATGTCTGTTGGTATCGGTAGCCCTACTGATAATATCACTTATAAGGCCCTTCTCGCTTCTGACATCCCTGATTGGATAAAGGGGAATTCTATCTATAACCGGCTCCGAGCCTTTGTCATTAAGAGTTACCATTGTAATGGCCTTAACATGCTTTTCCTCACTAACAGAATATTTTAATGGGGTTCCGCTGTATCTGATATGTTTCATCCCTATGCTTTGTGCTCCGTGAAGATGTCCCAATGCCACATAATCAAAGTCCTTTACCGCTTCTATATCCACGCTGTCTATGCCTCCGACGGTTATATATACCTGCTCAGAGTCACAGGTCTCGGGAGATACATCCCCTGATATATAAAACTGATGGGATATCAGCACATTTCTTTTACTGTAGTCAATATTCTCTCTTTTAATAAGCGCCTTAACAGCACTGTCATAGCTTGTTACAATGCCCTCATCAAACAAATGTCGGACATGACCGGGTTTTGTAAAGGGAAGCATATAGAAATTTACATCACCATACTCATCCTTAAGCACAATCTTTTTCAGGTATTCATCTTCATTACCGGGGGACTGTACCGAAATAAATATATTCTCCTTCTCTAGGAAGGCACTGGCATAATTCAGTCTTTCCGCAGAATCGTGATTACCCGCTATAATCAGAACCGGAATATCAGGCTTTAGTTCAGACATATCATTAAGAAAACGGTTAAATATCGTATAGGCTTCAGCCGAAGGAACCGTTTTATCATAGATATCGCCTGCAATTATCAGAGCATCTGGCCTTAGCTCCCTGGCTCTGTCGACTATCTGCGCCAGTATGGCTATCTGGTCATCCTTCATATTATAGAAATGGAGTTGCTTGCCTATATGTAAATCAGAGATATGGAATATTTTCATAATACCCTCCCTAAAGTATAGGTATTTAATATATAATCAGCATTAATCATCGCTCTTATGATATTTTATCATATTAGTCCGTGAAAATCAGCATAATTTATATGGTATGTCTCTGTAATGGCAAAATCTAAAAATGCTCCGTAGATGACTACAACTTCTGTAATTCGTCTATGGAGCACATTTATATTTGTGTGTTTTATAATGATGTTTATTTTATAATCTGTCCAGGAACTTCATATCCTCATCGTCAAAAACAAAGTCCACATCTGCATTGGATATGATACGTTCCTTCTTAGTCGATTTTGGAATGACAACCATATCCTTCTGTAGACAATATCTGATACATAGCTGGGCTGTGGTCACGTTATATTTGGAAGCCATCTCCACAATAGCCTTATCATTCAAAATTCTGCCGGTTGCCAAAGGAGAATAAGCTGTAATCAGTATTTCATTTTTATTGCAGTAATCTACCACTTCCTCCTGCCTGTCGCCGATATGAAAGCGTATCTGATTCACCATAGGAACATACTTACACATGGCAAGAATCGGCTCCGTATGCTTAGGCTCGAAATTAGATATGCCGATCGCCTTCACCTTGCCGCTGTCATAGATTTCTTCGAATGCCCTCCAGCAGTCTATATTGCCCACGGTGCAGTCCCGACCGATATCACTCCATGGCCAGGGAGCATGAATAAGGTAGAGATCAATATAGTCCATATCAAGACTCTTTAGTGACTTTTGGAAGCATTCGTGAGCTATATCATAGCCCTTCATCTGAGCAGGAAGCTTTGTTGTCACAAATATATCCTCTCTGGGTATGCCGGAATCCTTAATGGCTCTTCCGACACTGGCTTCATTACCATATGCCATGGCTGTATCAATATGCCTGTAGCCTGCCTCTAAAGCCCATTTGGTAGAATTATAGGCCTCCTCGCCCTCGGGAATCTGCCAGGTTCCAAGCCCAAGCTTAGGCACTCTTATACCGTTCTTTAATGTAAATGTATCTTTTAAAATCATATGAATCAGCCTCCTTCGATATTTGGTACCAGGTACCGTACCAGGTACGGTACCTGGTACCGATTTAACCGTCCCGATTTAACCCAGTACAATTCCGGTTATAATGAAATAGAATATCAGCGATATGGCATCGACTATGGTGGTAATAAAAGGACTAGCCATTACGGCAGGATCAAAGCCAATCTTCTTTGCCAACATCGGAAGAGAAGACCCAACCGTTTTCGCAATTATTACAGTTATCAACAATGTGCTGCTTACTATAAGTGATATATTGAATCCTACTTTATCTAATAACATTAGCTTAGAAAAATTAACGATAGCCAGAGTTAAACCGCTTAGTATTGCTACCTTGGACTCCTTCCAGAGAACCTTGAAAATATCATTAAACTCCAGCTCATGTAACGACAGTCCACGGATAATGGTTACTGATGATTGACTTCCCGAGTTTCCTCCGGTATCCATGAGCATAGGAATATATGCGGTAAGAATTACATATGTCTGAAGAGCATTTTCAAAGCGTGTTATTATCATGCCGGTAAACGTAGCAGATATCATAAGTATAAGCAACCAAGGCATCCTGCTCTTCCATATATCAAAGGTTGTCTTTTTGAGATATGGCGTATCTGAAGGTGTTATAGCTGCCATCAATTCGATATCCTCCGTGGTCTCCCTCTCTAATACGTCCCAGGCATCGTCAATGGTGACAATACCTACCAGCCTGTTATCATTATCTACTACCGGTATAACAGTCAGGTCATATCTACCGAACATATTGGCTACTTCCTCCTGGTCCTCGAATGTATTTACCGAAATTACATTCCTGTCCATTAATTCTTCAATAGTATTACTGTCCTCGGATAAAACGATAGTCCTAAGGGTGATATAGCCAATCAGGGTATTCTTGTTATCGGTGACATAGCAGGTATCAATTGTCTCACTATCAAGACCAATCCTTCGTAACTTAGCAATAGCCTCAGCGATTGTCATATTGGAACGCAGGCTGACAAACTCGGTCGTCATTATGCTTCCGGCCGAATCCTGAGGATATTTCAGAATCTGATTTATGGTTTTACGGGTATTTTCTGTCGAATGTTTAAGAATTCTCTTTACAACATTGGCAGGCATCTCTTCGACAATATCCACCATGTCGTCAATATAGAGCTCGTCTATGACTTCCCTAAGCTCTTTATCCGAGAAGCTATCGATAAGGGCTCTCTGCCTATCCTTATCCATCTCGACGAATGTATCTGCCGCCAGGTCCTTTGGTAAAAGCCTAAACAATAACAGAATGTTTCTGTCATGAAAGTTATCCAGAAGCATGGCCAAGTCATAAGGATTAATATCCGAGATTTTTTCCTTAAGAGCTTTGTAGCTTTTTTGCTCGATCATATCTATTATGTCTTGTTCAAAATCAGTTATTTTAGCCATAATCCACTCCTTCCCAGCATAACTAAAGTATCATGATTGATACTCGCCACCATGCCCGGCAGGAGTTAGGCATCATATAAATGAAGCGTCTATATCAATGAACACATCTTTAGTTATGCTTATATTTTTAGTTTTTAATACTTTAAGTGCTATTATGCTGCTACAACTACCGTCAGCATCCATTACTATATTCGCTCCTTTCATCTTATTTGCATATTTTGCCTACCATTAATAGTCTATCTTCTTAATAAAAACATGTCAAGCTATTACATAAGCAAAAAAAGAATAAGGCCCTATATTAATAGTGACCTTATTCTTCTCGGTATTTTTCTGTCAGACATGTAAGTCAATTTGTATTATAGTCCGTGGGGAGAGGTATTGAGCTATAATTTATTTGAGTATCCTATCAAACAATTGGCCCGAGGGATATACTCCCTCTTTATCCAGGAGCTGTTCCATCCGTATAGCCTCATTCCATTTAACTGCCCTTTCGCTTCTTGCCACAGAACCAACCTTTAATTGTCCTGCATTAGATGCGATAGCCAGATGAACTATTGTTGAGTCCTCGGTCTCACCTGAACGAGCAGAGATAACCGGCAGATAGCCGTTATTCTTAGTGAACTCAATCGCGTCCAGTGTTTCTGTTATGGTACCGATTTGATTCATCTTAATTAGAACAGCATTACCAACGCCTCTGGTCAGGCCTTCCTTTATTCTTTCTATATTGGTCGTAAAAATATCATCACCAATAATCTGAACCTTATGCCCAAGCTTTTGGGTTAGAATCTCCCATCCTTTCCAATCCAGTTCGGAGCAACCGTCTTCAATCGAAATGATGGCATACTTATCTACCCAATCGCATAACAGTTCAACGAATTCCTCTCTGGTAAATTCCTTATTCTCAAGAGTAAATCTATATACCTCTTTTTCTTTATCGTAAAACTCACTGGATGCTATATCAAGTGCAATACAGATATCTCTGCCCGGTTCATATCCTGCTTCCTTTATTCCTTCTGTCAGGAGAATTAATCCTTCTTCATTGGACTTAAAATCTGTCGGCCAAAAGCCACCCTCGTCGGCAACGGAAAGAGGTTTGCCATGACGTTGAAATACCTTCTTTGTAGCATTATAGATATTGACCACCATTTCATGGGCTTCGGTAAAATTTTTTGCACTCATGGGAATAACAAGGTAGTCCTGTATATCAATTGAATCCACGGCATGGGCGCCTCCTCCGAGTATCTGTATCATAGGTACCGGAAGGGTTTTTGCATTGGCACCGCCAAGATAGCGAAACAGAGGTTCACCCTTGGCATTTGCAGCCGCATGAGCGATAGCCATAGAGCATCCCAGTATGGCATTTGCACCAAGCTTGCTTTTGTTTGGAGTATTGTCCAGTGCAATCATCAAATTATCAATTTCTACCTGATGAGTTGCATCCATACCCAATAAAGCGGGAGCCAAAACCTGATTAATATTTTCTATTGCCTTTTTAACGCTTTTACCGCCAAGGTATTCCGGGTCCTTATCCCTAAGCTCGAGAGCTTCATACATACCCGTGGATGCACCGGAGGGTACTGTGCCTCTTCCCACAGCACCTCCTTTTAGAATAACATCCACCTCTACTGTAGGGTTAGCCCTGGAATCAAATACCTGTCTGGCAATTACTTTTTGAATTTCATATTGAGACATATTTACCTCCTGGTTTAGCCTAGTCAAAATTATTTGCATTCAGTTCGTAATCAGCTTAGGTTATCTAGAACAAGCTTAATAACCTTCTTATAATCAACGATTTTCTCATTAATTATGGTAAAGCCTAACTTTCTTATTAAATCCTTATCGGAATCATCTGTTATATACTCAGCCGGTGACTTACCGTCAACACGGGCAATCATCAACAAGGAGAGAGTTCTTACATAGCTGTTTTCCAATTGCTTTTTATCCATATAGTCCATTTTGTCAAAATATATTTCCAGCATATAGCCAAGCATGTTTAAATACGAAGGAGCATATTTTTTATTCTTAACAGCCTTTAGAATAAAATGATTTGAGAAGAATGCCACATCAAAGGCAGGATGGCCGTAATGAGCCACTTCAAAATCCAGAATCCAGATTTTACGGTTACCGTTCATTATATTCTTTGGACTAAAGTCACCATGCACCAGTGATATTTTATTATCCATCATATCACTTATTACTTCCTTCGCAAACTGATCCAACTGCGGATATTTACCTACTATGAATTCAATATATGGAGATATTCTCAAATTATAGAATACCTCTTTGCTGTCGAAGTCTTTGGCGACCTTACTGTCTCTTGAGCAGACGTTATGAACCGTCACCAAGGATTCAATAGACTTTCTAGCCACTTCAAAATCTAATAAGCCTCCCAGAAGATCCGCTTTCCACATGGTGCAGTCCTCCGGAGCTGCTTCTCTGCCGTATATATAGTTCTCGTCATCATAAAAATACACTTGAGGAGCATTTTCCGGCATCAATTGGTGGTATATAGCATTACTATCATACTCAACCTTCATACGGTTCGGGTCACAAAGCCAGGTTTCCTTAACCTTAAGCTGCGCCAAAGCCTGTTTAATAATCATAGGCTTATCCTTGGCATATACGAAGGCCACTGTTCCGGAAACGCCACCCTTACAGTAATTGATTGAGTAACCGTCTTCCTACGCTTATGCTTTGACAGCAGTTCCTTCTTTTTGTATTCATACTTATTGACGGCTACGGAAGCCCATGAGGTGGCGGCAATATTGATTATAATGGCAAGTAGTATAAACGGACTCGCCAGTCCAATAAATACCGAAAGCAATAAAATCATAAGAACAAGCTGAGGAATCTGAAACATCCTATGATAGATTAATTCCACTCCGCTGTTATTATCGTTCGTGGCATCGAATGCCATGGCACGTTCTTCAAAAAATGCAGCCGATTCCATATATTTATAATCCATATTCAGAAGCTTGACTATCATTTCCCTGACGTAATCAATTCTGAGTGCGGTCATCTTAGGATGCGAAATATAACTTAACCATTCCTGAAGAAAGTTAAAAATCGCACCCGCTGCAAAGAATGCCAATACAATCCATAGGATACCCCATCTATTTGGAGCAGGTCCTGTCAGATAATCGATTAAGACCTTCGGTAATGCGATTGACAGCAGAGGTACTATAAGTGCCGTTAATGTAAAGCATGCGCATACTACAAAGACACTCTTATCATTTACCCTGATATTATTAAGCAATCTTAATATAATCTTTTTATCGCTCTTTCTCATAAAGTCCTCCTCAACCCTTTTATATTGCCTCTCGTAATTATAGCATATAAATTTATAGCATATAAATATAATTAATAAAAATAGGGTAACGGTACAACTTACCGCTACCCTTATTTTTTACTAATTGACCTTTTCTAAGGCAGCCCTGGCTTCCTCATCGCTGTATCCATATATAAACTTATATAGTTCTAATCGATTTGTCTCCCAGTCCAATACTATTGGATAACCGATACCATTATATTTTTTTGGAGCTTCAAAGGCTCCGTCGACCGGGATTCTAAAGGTCTCCATGGTTGTTATCTTGTTTTCGATAACAACCTCCATTAATTTTTCGATTTGCTTTTGACTTAAATCCGTAGTCACATAGCTTAAAGCCTGAGTACTGATCGGTATTATCTTAAGAATGTTTCTTGATGACATTAGGGCATCAAGCATGGCATTTAAGGCTCTTTGTTGACGTACAACCCTACCATAATCATAGTTAGCTCCGCCAAGGGTTTTAACCTTTCTTACCCGAACGTAACCCATAACCTGATTACCATTCAGCTTATTCATACCTGCAACAACATTTCTGTTTGACTTCTTAGATATATAGTTGGTCTTATTCAGATATTTTGCCTCTTCCTTACCTAGCTCAATATTTACACCGCCAAGCAAATCTACTATTTTCTCAAATGCCTCGAAATCAACAGAAGCATATCCGTCAATATGAATTTTATAGTTTTTCTCTATGGTTTCGATTAATAGCTCAGCACCGCCCTTTGAGTAAGCGGAATTCAGCTTATTGGCCTTATATCCGGGTATATCAACGTAGCTGTCCCGAAGAAGCGAGGTAAGCTTAATCTTACCGTCCTCTGTATTTATAGAGGCAATAAGCATAGCGTCTGTATTCTTTGCTCCACCAATTTTTTCGATACCGAATATCAGGTAATTATATACATGTTCCTCATGTACAACTGCTTCGGAAGGTGGCTTTCTGTTACTGAAAACCTCCTTATCCTCTTCATCGGATGAGCCGTGCTGTACATTACTGTATACGAATCTGCTTGCCACCTTGTATATCAAGGTCCTTCCGGGCTTGGTTCCCACAACAAACAGAAGTAATAGTATTATAGAAAGAAGTACGAAGCCAATAGCCTTAAGAGACTTATGCTTTTTCTTCTTAATCTTCTTATTATTTTTATCCTCATCCATTATTTCAAGGACCTGTTGCTTTAACAGTTCCTCTGTCTTCTTATCCTGCATTTTATCCCCTCTTTTTCTAAATCTGTCAGTTATCCAAGATAGCTATCTTATTTTATCATATTTTTTCGAAATAGAAAGTTCAAATGCAAGATTTAAAGAAAATTTAAGAATCAGAAAATTTTACTATTTAAAACTACCATAATTTTGGATTGACTTTTAAAATAGTTTTGCTATACTTTATATTACTGGGGCATTAGCGCAGCTGGGAGCGCATCACACTGGCAGTGTGGGGGTCAGGGGTTCGAATCCCCTATGCTCCATATTGGAGTCATAGCTCAGCTGGGACGAGCGTTCGCTTGACGTGCGAAAGGTCATGGGTTCGAGCCCCGTTGACTCCATTGAGAAATATAATACGACAAAATGAAAGGCTCATCCACAGATGAGCTTTCATTATCCCCATATACCCGTTGCCAATAACTGGCAATGCATAAGATACTGTCTGGTTAATAAAATTTCCTACCTTATATCTCTTTATCCCGAATTATCTTAGAGACCTGTTCCGGGGGTAACGGAACACATAGCAGGAAACCTTGGCCTCCTTCACAGGAGTTCTTTTGTAAATATTCCAGCTGCTCTTTTGTCTCAATCCCTTCGGCTACAACCTTATAATTTAAATCATGAGCCATGGATAGTATACTCTTTGTGATTGAGGTTTCTTCCACACCTTCAGGAATTGATTTAATAAAGCTTCTGTCTATCTTGATTATATCAATTGGCAATTTTATCAGATGTACTAAGGAGGAGTAGCCTGTACCAAAGTCGTCCAAAGCAAACCTAATACCATATTTTTTAAGTCTGCTAAGTCGTTCCATTGCCAAATTGATATTTGTAATAACCGTTGATTCTGTAATCTCAAATATAACTGTATTATAGTTAATCTGATATGACGATACGATTTCTTCTATTATCTTAAAATCATTATCACTCTCTATCGATTTACCGGAAAGGTTAATTGAAAGCTCGATATGACCTAAGCCTTCCCGTTCCCATTTACGCTTCTGATCTAAGGCTTTCCGAATAACAACTCGCTCCAATTCATATATGAGCTCAGTCGTTTCGGCAACAGGAATAAAGGTATCAGGAGTTATTATCCCATCCCCTGGTGAAATCCATCTTACTAAAGCCTCCACTCCAATTATCTCATTGGTATTAAGGTTATATTCAGGCTGAAAATACAGGGTGAACTCATCTCGGACAATTCCCATTTGGATTTTGTTAATCATTTTATTGTGTTCTAAGCCCTGCTTGATTTGGTTTTTTATACTAGATATCCTTGGAACAGATGAACCTTTACTTGAGTCATAGTATTTTTGATTAACTTTCATCATATGCATTCCTACTTAAGCGTTCTCTAATAGGTTACCTTGTTGTTTATTCTGTTTATTCATTAACATCATAAACCATAGAATAATAAAAGAACATGTCGTATTTGGAAAATTTTTTTAAAAAATTTTCCAAATACGACATGTTCTTTTATATTTATTGATAATATAATTAAATTGCTTGTTGGATCTGTTAAGAAAATATCAATAATAGGTCGCAGAAGCAACCCCATATAAACCAGTCAATAATTGAAGGAGGTAAGATTTATGAAGAAAGTAAGAAAATTACTCGTAGTCACCACATTACTTATGGTATTAGGCTTTGTATTACCGGTAGCAGGAGCTAACTCTGATCAGGGCATGACAGTTTGTAATGATAGCCCTCCGGTCGATGTCATTATTATGTTTTAATACCAAACCTAAAGGATTACATCATAATTCGCAGCTAGATGATTCTTTAAAAATTGTACCATATATGACTGTTTCAATGCACACGAAATATAATAGGCTTGCTTTAGATGACTAATACATTCTCTCTTGTTCTCAGGTGGTAATTCTCCCTTTTCTATTAGTTGCTGTTTATTCCAACTATAGCTGTATAATAGATGAGGGAGCACATTACCGATTTTATATTCTCTGCTTATATCCATACCTTCGTTAGCAGTATCTATTGCCTTATGATGCATCTCTAACAATCCATACCATTTCGATATGCTATTAATTATTACTACCTGAATATTTGCTCTCTGCTCGTTGTCGATATAGCTGTGCTTTAGAGCAGCATACGCCTCTTCAAGAATATCAATACCTTTCTGATAATCCTCTTTTTCAGAATATGCAGTAGAAATATTTAGCAGTATTGTGGCTTCATTATATGTAAGAGGCCAATGCGAAAGTGATATTTCACCATATTTCGGTATCGTTATGCGTATCGCTTTCAGAAGCTCCTCCAAAAACTCATCTGTACTAATACGATTAAGGCGATAATTAACCAGACTTTCAGTCCGTATAACAAATTGTCTGTCAAGGTTGCTACTGCCTAGTAGCTTCTTAATGTCCTCAAGAATATATTCCGCCCTATGGTATTCATAGGTTTGAATACATCTCTCAAACTGTCGCATCTTTTCCAGCACCTTAAACTCGGAAACAGACAGCATAGAATATGCACGGTCCCTAATCCTTCCCATCCGCTCCATCAAAAGTTCATATACATCCTTACTGGGATTTTGCCTCCCGGTCTCTATCCTGGAAAGAGTCTCAACAGAGCAGATATCCTCACACAGCTGCTCCTGGGTTATGGACAGAGACCTTCTTGTCATGCTTATAATCTCTCCTAATCGATATCTGCCCATTTATATTCCTCCTGTAAGTGTTTCCTGATACTGTCAGCCACGGTATAATTTTCGAAAAAGTCGAATATATGATATGCCTTAAGATACAGTTCTAAACATTCATTCTTGTCACATGTTTTCCATAGACCTGCAGCCTTATATTGTTTTTCAATAATTTGAGCTTTTATATAATTTAATTCACCAAGATAGCTCATTCTACTGCTGCCCTTATTCATATCCAATCCCTTATCACATAATTCCAAAGCTCTATCAAGCTCGTTTTGCTCTAATAAAAACCTGCTGCCTATAGCCGCAACCTTAGGATAGATTTTGATATTATGCTCCATCTGACTATGCCAAAACAAATAATCCTGAATTTGATTCAATGTCTTATGGGCTCTGTCTATCATTCCAAACAATATCTGCTTTTGTAATATCTCCAGAATGATTCCGAATTCCGGGTAGCTTAAGAAGTATTCAGATACTTTGTCTGTTTTAAAATCGGGCACAGTACAGGATATAGCCTCCATCAGCATGTCAATGGTAGCCTCAGAGTTTCCACCCTTCAACTCATTAAGTCTTGCCTTGCATACCATGATAAACTGCATATGGGGCGTTCCTTTATCGGAGGCTAATCTGTCGTATTCGTCAATCAGTTCTTCCGCCTCGTCAATAGCTTCATTCTCTATCAGTTCATTAATTTCCATCCTGCGTTGATAAGCCTCATAGTCAAAATCGGTAATAATCAATTCAAATTGATACGGTATCTTTCCGAGCCGCTCTAACAGAGTCTCCAGTGTAAAGGCATCCATATCTCTTTCTCCCGCCTCTATCCTCGATAAGGTTGAGACGGAGCAAAGACCCTTGCATAATTTGCTTTGGGATATATGATATGTCTCACGAAAATACTGTATTGCCGCGCCTATGTTATTATTGCTATCCATTTCCATATCGCTATACATGGCTTTACTCCTTGGTGATTTTGAAACTGACTATGACTATCCAGGGTGTTATTAACCTACTTAATGAATATTTTACATCATTATGCATATTAATACAATTAAAAACTTTTTGGCTTAAAAGCACTGCCTTTTAAGAAACTCATCCGGTAAGGCCACATTAAAATCCTTGGCTAAATCTCTAAGGTTCTCGGTGGTTATGGTCTGCCTCTTTTCATTGCTCATGGATAAAACCTTAACCAGAATCTCAGCAGATTTTTCCACTGTCTCCACCAATCCGAACGTCTCGTCAAAGTCCTGTCCGGAAGCAAATATTCCATGATGTGCCCATATAACCACATTATACTTTTCCATCAATCTGCTCGTGGCTACAGCTATATCACGTCCTCCGGGCACCATCCAATCCACAACACCGATTCCCTCCGGAAATACCACAGGACATTCGGTAGCCATCTCCCAAAGCTCTCTTGTAAATACCGCATCCTCCAGCGAAAGCACGAATGTTAATGCTATGATATTAGCAGGATGACAATGATATATAACCCTATGTTTATTTTGAGTTATATCCTTCTTGACAGAATGATTCATAAGGTGGGTTGGCAACTCACTGGTAGGCCTTCCTCCCTTACTTAATCCCCATACTATACGGTAGTTATCACCCGTCGAATCAATCTCAATTACCGCAATATTTTCTTCAGGCTTTCTAGGGATATTACGAAAGTATTTGCCGCTTCCGGTAACCAGAAAATACTCTCCCTTAAGATTCGGTACCGAAACGCCGATTTTATTAAATGGTTTGTCATATGTCAGGTACGGCTTAATACACTCTATATCCTTTGACTTTAAGCGATAGCTGAAATTACCGCCATTCCTTTCATGCCAACCCTTCCGATATCCCTCGTTAGCAATATCTATAAACTCTCTGATAAATTCTTCCTTTATTAGACTCATGTATTCTTCCTCCGGGTACTGTTTTAACCTCTCTTAAACAGTACATTTTCTTCATATTCTTTAACTACTGTATACCAGTTCTCTCTTATCGGAACGCCTGTTTTCTCACAAAAATAATCCCATACATCTCCAAAGGGATATGTCTTTAGCTCCTCCTGGAGAATCATCTGCTTGGTAAACTCACCTTCCCTTTGGTATTTTGCCAATAAATCATTTGGAAGAAGCAGGGCATATAGCAATGCCTTCATCATATTCCTCATTCCGACTACCCAGGCACTGATTCTGTTAATGCTTGCATCAAAATAATCCAGACCAATCAGCACCCTATCAAGTGCATTACATCTGACTATTTCCTTTGCAATCTCCCTAAGCTCCTCATCGAGCAGTACCACATGGTCGCTGTCCCAGCGTACGGCTCTGGTCACATGTAGAGCCAGCCTATCTGAGAATAGCAGTAATGACGGAATCTTATCGGATATGGTTTCTGTGGGGTGGTAATGACCACTGTCCAACAGACAAAGCACTCCTCTGGTGGCAGCATAGTTCAAGTAAAACTCATGTGAGCCTACGGTATAGGATTCAAGCCCGATGCCAAACACCTTGGATTCTACGGATACCGTCACATAATCCTTGTTATAATCTGTTGACAAGATCTCATCAAGGGATCTCATAAGTCTTTGTCTTGGAGAATATCTGTCAGCAGGTATATCCTTATAACCATCCGGAATCCAGATGTTCATTAAGCAGGGCTTATTAAGCTCCTTACCTATGTATTCGGATATCTTAAGACATGCCTTGCCATGGTCGACCCAAAACCTTCTGATATTCTCATCGGGATGGGATAGGGTTAATCCCGAATCTGCTAAGGGATGGGAGAAAAAGGTGGGGTTAAAATCGATTGCCAGTCCTCTTTCCTTGGCATAGTCCACCCAGGGTTTAAAATGCTCCGGCTTAAGGCTGTCCCTGTCGGTTCTGTCTCCTTCCTTAACTATACAGTAGCTTGCGTGAAGATTTATTCTATGGGTTCCGGGTATTAGGGATAACGCCATATCCATATCGTCCATCAATTCCTTTGGGGTTCTTGCTCTACCGGGATAATTACCGGTTGCCTGTATCCCTCCGGAAAGACCCTTAGCCCCCTCAAAGCCTGTTACATCATCACCCTGCCAGCAATGCATTGATATTGATACCTGTGAAAGTTTTTCGATTGCAAGCTCTGTATCGACTCCAAAATTCTTATATAATTCCTTTGCCTCTTCGTACCTTCTTGTAATATCCATACCTTCCTCCGTTCAATTAATTACTTATATTACACAAATAAAATCTTTATGGATTATATCTCTTAATCTTAAAGGAGTCATATATAATCTTTCTTACTTCCTTGACAGATGAAAATTCCTTAGCATACAGCATCTGAGCTGCCAGATTACCTATGGCGGTTGCCTCCGGGGGTCCTGCAAGAACAGGCTTTCCTGTACTCAATACGGTCAAACGGTTAAGATAATCCGCCTTGCTTCCTCCGCCGATTATGTGAATGGCAGGATAGCTTCTTCCTGTCAATTCTTCAATCTCCCTGACGGTTTTCCCATAGCAATCCGCCAAGCTAAGATATATACATGCGGCAATCTCCCCAGGCGAATTCGGAATCTGAAGCATATTATCTCTGCAATAATTCCTTACCGCCTCTATCATGCTTTTCGGAGCCAAAAAATCGGGATGATTTACATCTACTCTGGATGGAAATGCATTGTTCTCATCTGCCAGTTCACATAGCCCTTCGAAAGAATATACATAATTAAGCTCCGCCTTAACCCGCTGTATCATCCAAAGCCCCATAATGTTCTTCAGATATCTGTTTCGGTATCCATAGCCACCTTCATTTGTAAAGTTATGAATTCGGCTTTCCTCATTACAAAGAGCATCATCTGACTCTGTACCCATAAGAGACCAGGTCCCTGAGCTAATATATAGAAAATTCTCATGCTCAGAAGGAACAGCCAATACAGCCGAGCCGGTATCATGGGTGGCAGGAAGTACGACATTTAAATTATACCCCACTTCCTCTGCCACCTCCCGTAGCAGTTCACCTACTAAAGAACCGGGCTCCTTGATTGGCATAAATATATCCATTGGATATCCCAGCCTATCGATCAAATCATAATCCCAGTCCCTACTTCCTGCCGCCACAAGCTGTGTCGTGGTGGCATTGGTATATTCACTTAGTTTTTTCCCCGTAAGCAGATAATTAAAATAATCCGGTACCATGAGAAGGGTCTTGGCAGATAAAAGCTCTTGTGGGGATCTCTCTTTTATGGCAAACAATTGATATATGGTGTTAAATGGCTGTCTTTGAATTCCGGTTCTGTAATATAGCTCCTTTTCAGGAATAATCTGATAAAGCCTTTCATCCATACCTATCGTACGGGAGTCCCTATAGCTTATCATGTCTCCAATTATTTGATTTTGCTCATCTAACAGTACAAAGTCAACCGCCCAGGTATCTATACCCATACTAACAGGTATTTTATTTAACTTTCTGCATCTTATCATTCCCTTTTTTATTTCACCAAAAAGGTAATTATAATCCCAGCATAAATGACCGTTTCTATTTTTAAGACTGTTGGAGAAGCGATATATCTCCTCGAGTTTTATTTTATTGTCCTCTACATGTCCCAAAATATGGCGCCCACCGGAGGCACCGATATCTACCGCCAAATAATATGTACACATATCAACCCTCCTCTCTTATAAATATGCGTCCGTATTTCTCTACAATGTTACATATCAGTCTTCTTGATTATTATACTGATTTAAAGATTTAATGTAAATGTTCACAGGAGAACAAGTCAATGAAGTACCAAAAAAGCACCTCCATCGACTTATATTAACGTCTATGGAGATGCTTTATTATTTGACTAAAAGCATGTATGAAATAGTATTCTGTTAATAAAAATTCTGTCGTACTCCCATCTGTTTCTACGCCAACGGAAACCTTCGATGTAGTTTCTTCCAACGAATATGGGATAGAACCAGAAATTGTTGCCGTTAATCAGCCATATATAGGTGAACCGGTTAATACAGCCCCTAAGATTTCTTGGAAATCTGCGTAAATTAATTATTCTTCCTCCAAACGGTCCGCGAAACCCCGTCGGTCCTGACAGCAGTTGCTGATCATCTTCTCGGGGAAGCTGGGGAGTAAAGCTTGGAGGTGCCGACGGTGGTCTGTTTTCTTGTTGCCTATTCAATGAATTTACCTCTTTCTTCATAGATGTTCACATTATATTTTATGAATCTAATCCGAAAGGGTGCAAAACCACTGACCTAAGGATTACAATGTCTATACTATACCCGTCTTTCTCTTATCTGACAGTAACTTTAAATCTTTTTGTTACATCTTTAGCCTTTGCAGTAATATAGACGGTACCCTTAGATTTGGCACGGGCTTTGCCGGAGGTCTTATCGATTGACAATATTGCTTCATCGCCTGTCGACCAGATTATGTCTTTATTGTAAAATCCATAAGCCTTTGCTTTAAATGTATAACTGCTGTTTACATCCATGACGGACTTCGCTACCTTGAATTCTATATGTGCCTCGTCAACCTTTATTTTAAATTTAACCGTTTTAACCTTACCGCTGTATAGTGTCAACCATGCCGTAATTACCGCTTCGCCTTCACCTACAGCCGTGATGGTTCCATCCTTATCTACATTAAGAACCTTTTTATTACTCGATTCAAAGGATGCAACTACTCCACCTATGGCTTTGAAGGATGTCTTTTTCTTCAAATCTTTTACCAGCATCAGAGTAGGAGGAAGCTTAATATCTATATTGGTTGTATTGTCCCTGGTTCCACCTACATATAATTGATCCTTCGGGATAGAAAGGTCTATCTGATTACGTAAGGAGCTTATCTGACCTGCCTTAGCCTCCTTATTCAATACTACATAATCAGAACAATGGATAATATTTATTGTTATATATCCATCCTCATCAACAGTATAACCCGAGCTGAAAGGTAGTGTTTCAAGTTTTCCGTTTTCTTTGTTATAGTGATAGAGATATATCTTCATTCCGGGTTTAATATTATCGAAATTTCCGACATATATCCTTACCCTAGCCGTAATAGGTAAATCTCCGTTATGACCAAAAGATAGAATGAATCCCTGATTATCTGTCAGTTCCTCATTGATTTTCTCATTTTCACTTAAAGGCATAATATCAATCGACAGATTTACATCAGTAATCTTCTTCTCTGAATCTGTAGCTTCACCGGTATCAAAGGTCCAAGTATACAGCTCATTATTATCTTCATCTCTAACCGTAATATTTACTTCCTCTTCCTCTTCTATTGCCTGCATAATTATGTCTGAAGATATTGTCATACTATCATCACTTTCATCCTGAGACGGCTTTATAACATCGAAGTTGAATTTAATGTTATCTTCAGGTTCAGGAGTGACTTCAGGAGTGACTATAGGGTTGTATGAAGGACCGGACGGACCACTCGGGCTGGTAGGCGGATTAGTAGGCGATTCTTTATAAACAATCGCATAGGTAGAGAATTTATCGGTCTCAAATGTTATTGATCCATTGGAATAACTTGCATTTAACACTGTAGCTTCACCGTTATGAATTCTTATTACGTTATATTGGGATTTACCGGCTAAATCCTCCGATAACTTCATATTTATTGTAACAGGTTCATCCAGGTCGTTAAGCTCAGTAATCCAAGCATCATCTGTACCGGCTTTAGCTATATACTCATTAAGATTAAGGTCAAGATAGGCTCCTGCTACCTTTGTTCCCGCCAAATCTGATATTACCTCAATCTCATCCTCGCTTGGTGTACCTTCATCAATTTCAAAGGCAACATTACCATGGATATTATTTTGACCGATATCTACAACAGCATCACTGATAACCGGAGTGTTATTCTGTATTATATCGCTGGTCGGTATAAATCCGGCATACAGATGTACATGACCTTCAGGCATGATAAATGTATAATAGGCTCTTGTTTCACCAGGTGTGGTATCAATCTGATCAGTTAAATTATAGCTTAAGGTACCCGCTTGGTATTGATAGCCATAGTCTGGAAGAAGCTCGATGGTTACCACAGTACCCGCTTCAAAGTTATAATCGAAAAATCCTTCGGAATCTCTATTACATATACCTGTAGCTCCTTTTATTGATAATCTACCGTTTGTTATTTCTTCGTCCGGGTTATCAACTATTCCATCTCTATTATTATCATAGTTATAGCCTAATGTATATAGAGGTTTTGCAGTGGATGTAAGCCGATAGGTATTATGTGTCTCTTCAAAATCATATTTATTCTCAATATGAGTACCGAGTGACAAATCATCTACTATGGTATATGGCATATTAGCATAGGTTTCTAAAGGTCCCGCCATATCCAAATAATCCCATTTATATATTTTTGATGCAAAATTACCCCTATCAGAATATTCCATATTAAGGGACGAGCCTTCTCCTACCAAAAAACATGTGTCGTATGCGCCCATACTATTGGAGTAAATATTTACTTCTACTGCATCTCCTAGCTTAAATCCTTCATCGGCGTTAACATTCTCAACACCAACATTTTCTGCCCAAATGTTGATATTGCGAGGATTGACCGCCTTAATTCTTAATGATTCGTCTCCTACAATACCTCTATTAACTCTTGCAACGGAACTTCCTATGTTTACTTCTATATTATCCTTAAAGGCAAGGTGATTTCTTGATAATATCCCGCCTGTCAGAGTTAAAGTATTATCCGCATGATAAGTTTCTGAGGGATCTCTTTCCTTTAGCATACTGAAAGGTGTAATCTCAGCCCCTGCTGAAAGTACTATGGAATATTCCTCAAAACTCGAATCGGTAAGATTACTTACTACAGAATCACCTTCCACATATATACCAAGCATTCCGGACCCCTCGGTATATATTCCTCCATATGTATCGCCCTTAAGTATAAGTGAATATTGATCAACATGTTCAAAGTATATTATCTCCAGGTTAGGTATGTCCACATCCTGAACTTCATCGTTTATAACCAGATCCACCCCACCTACAGATAGATTAAAGGGCTCATCAGGATAATAGGGGTCTCCACCGCCAGTTTCGGTATTGGTATAGCTTGCACCTTCATCAACAAACGGAGTATTATCATTACCACATTCGATACCGTGAGAAGTGACATTGGCAGCATCAATAATATTTACAACAGGACGGTCATCTACTTCATCACCCTCAGTAGATATCTGATTATTAGCCGTCACAACTACAGATTCTTTAAATGTAATCGCCAGAGATTCTGTTGCTCCATGAGCATCAAGTATAATTGACCTATCACCGGTATCAATGTCAAGTGTTCCATCTCCTGATATTGTTAGGTTTCCGTTACTGACAAGTATACCTATTCCGTTAATCATAGGTGGATCAGCTTCCGGATTGGGATCGGCTTCATTAGGTATAATGATGCTATTATCTCCCAGAACTCTAATCTCTAAATTTCCGATAGATGGAGCATGTATACCAACTTGTTTTCCCGGACTAATATCTCCGGAAGTAATGTGCACACCATTTAATTCAATAATATGTGTATCTGTCACCAAATCATATTCATGGGTTAGACCATCAATACGATCGTCATATTCTTCACTTAATATATCCACTCCGTTTATATATAGGCTATCCGGACCTGGTCCCGGATCATCTCCACCGCCAGTTTCGGTATTGGTATAGCTTGCACCTTCGTCAACAAACGGAGTATTATCATTACCACATTCGATACCGTGAGAAGTTACATTTGCATAATCAAAAACATTTACAACAGGACGGACATCTCCACCCTCCGTAAATATCCGATTATTTGCTGTCACAGTTACAGCGTCACTAAATGTAATTGCCTTACCGGGATTATCATATGCATCAAGATGAATTGATCTTCCATCCGAATTAATAGTTAGGTTTCCCGTTCCAGAAAACGTTAAGCTACCACCTCCTGTAAAGATACCTACACGATCACCAGCACTTTCGGGCTCAGTAACATTTAAAATTTTA
>JAAYTK010000081.1 GCA_012523775.1 Clostridiales bacterium
AACTAATAGTCTGAAACATCTCAAATATATTAACAATATTTTAAATTTTCAAAAAGTACTATCATATTCTTGATTTTGTGTTATAATATATACATATTTTTTCTTCTTCCGTTTGCATAATATTATAATCGGAGAATATATATGGTTTATCTGGTAAGCGTACATTGAGCCACGGTACCTGTATTCAGATGGTTTCTGTTACAGTGCCTGTGGCTCAATTTGTTTTGGCTTATTATATAACTCTACCGTAAATACGGTTTTATTTTCTGAGCTGGTGGCGTATATGCTTCCTCCATGCAGCATGATTATGCTGTGGGCTATGGCAAGCCCCAGTCCGCTGCCCCCTGTCTGACTTGACCTGGAGGATTCCACCCGATAAAATCTTGTGAATATTTTGTCTAAATCCTCTTCGGGAATGACTTCACCGAAATTAGTACTGGTTATGACAATCTTATCGTCATCTTTGGTGAGATTGATTTCTATTCGTTCTCCGTCTCTTCCGTATTTAATGGCATTTCCGATTAGATTTGCAAAGGCTCTTGCCAGAAGATTTCCGTCAGCAAGTATTACCGCGCTGTTATGGCTGGTATTAAAGATATATTCCAGACGGTTCTCTTCGAAACTGGGATAGAATTCATCCAGAAGCTGGTCTATAAGCTTTACCATATCCACCTCGCCTAAGACCGTCCTCACCTCTCCGAAATTGAGCTTCGTATAGGTGAAAAGATCCTCAATCAGCTTCTCTAAGCGTTTCGATTTATTATAAGCTATCTCAATATATCTTTTTCGTACATCCTCCGGCAATTGCTTGGTGGAAACCAAATCGAGATACCCTATGATGGATGTCAGCGGTGTGCGAAGATCATGGGCAACGCTGGTGATAAGTTCATTCTTGGCATTCTCGCTTCGTCTTTCATTTTCCATTATTCTTTTGATATCGGATGTCATTTTATTAAGCTTGTCCGATATAAACGCGAACTCATCCTCATTATTGATTATAATTCTATTATCAAAATTGCCTAAGGATATCTCATTGATTCCTTTGGCGATTTCTCTTATATAATTAACAAATTTCCTGGTAAGAAACAGAAAATATACTATAAATAAAGCTACACCGGCGGATAAATTCACGATTGATGCCAATACCGCCCCCGCACCGATGTAATCCCATGGCCATTTCTGGAATATTATATATGCGCCGATATTAATGACAGCCAAAGAAAGCAGGGCATAAACCAGACTTAAGAGACTGTACAGCACTACCTCGAATCTAAAACTTTTAAATACGCTACTCTTCAATCTTATATCCCACTCCCCACACGGTTTTTATGATTTGGGCATTCCTCGAGTCCATCTCAATCTTTTCCCTGATTCTTCTTATATGAACCATAACCGTATTATTGGCATCGTACATTTTCTCATTCCATACCCGCTCGAATATCTCGTCGGTCGAGAACACTCTTCCCACGTTGCTGGCCAATAGATATAATATATCGAATTCTATCGGTGTTAATCTGACATCTCTTCCGTAGGCATTAACCTTGTGGTTCTCCTTATTTATAGTCAGGTGAGCGAGAACGATCTCCGTGTCCTTCTTATCATTTCGTGAATGAGGGTTAAGCTTGGTATATCTTCTAAGCTGGGATTTGACTCTTGCGGTAAGCTCCAGGGGATTGAACGGCTTAGTCACATAGTCATCGGCTCCCGTTCCCAGACCGATTATCTTATCCAAATCGGTAGATTTGGCACTTAATATTATTATCGGAACCGAACTCGTCTCACGAATCTTGCCGCATAGGGTGAGGCCATCCATGCCCGGCATCATGATATCAAGAATGACAAGCTTGATATCCGCTTTTTCCAGACAGCTTAATCCCTCATGGGCATTATTGGCCTTTATTACCCTATATCCTTCGCTGACAAGATGTATTTCAACCAAATCAGCAATTTCCTGATCATCATCGATAACAAGTATATTTATCTGTTCCACTTTCCTTCCTCCTGAAAATATAATTTTTGGAAATGGTTACTCATTTACTTTTATCATTTCCCATGTTAGAATATCTATTGTGAGTAGCACAGATGGTCGCGCCTTTTATAAGGTGAGGAAAGTCCGGGCTTCATAGGGCAGGGTGCCGGATAATGTCCGGTGGAGGCGACTCCAAGGCTAGTGCAACAGAAATAAACCGCCAGGGCAGGAATTTTCCTGCTGTGGTAAGGATGGAAAGGTGGTTTAAGAGACCACCGCCCTTCTGGTAACAGAAGGGGCATATGTAAACCCCACCTGAAGCAAAGCCGAACAGAGAGCTATACGGTTGCCCGCCGTGCTTTCGGGTAGGCTGCGTAGTATCTGTGAAAGCGGATACTGGAGCCGTATGGTAACATACGGTCAAGATAGATGACCATCCAAGACAGAACCCGGCTTATAGTGCTGCTCATACCTTAAAACAACTTCCGCCTACAAACTCCCTTAATATTGAATTCATCGGTACCAAATCACTGGGTGCCCCTATAAAATAATCTAAGAATTTTAACAGTCTTTTCGCCTCTATATATTCTTCGCTTCCCCTATCGACTCCAAATAATAACGGCTCGGCATACAGCTTTAGTACTGACAGCTCATATATCAGTGCCGAATTGAACATAATGTCGGCATCCTCCTGAAACGGAAAGATATTTTCCTCTTCACCCCGTCGTACGGATGGCCACATGGATATGGTGGTTTGAGCAGATGTCCCTCTCGTTCTGGCATCCCTTACCAGTCTCCGAAGCAGTCTTCCGTCGGTGGTCGGAATTCTGTTATGCTCGTCTATATTAAGACTCGTTAATGCACTTATATAAATCTTATATTTTCTTTCTCTGGGAAGGGAATATGATAAGGCATCATTCAACCCATGAATACCCTCTATAACCAGGATTCCGTCCTTACCTATATTTACAGGATCTCCTTTATATTCTCTCTTTCCCGATATAAAATTATAGACTGGTAAATCCACTGCTTTGCCGTTCATTAAATCCGTCATATCTTTATTAAACTGTTCCAGATCAATCGCATGCAGACTCTCAAAATTTTGATTCCCGTCCTCATCCCTAGGCGTTTTATCCCTGTCCACAAAATAGTTGTCTACTGCAATAGGATATGGCTTTAGTCCATGGGCTTTTAGCTGTATCGACAGTCTATGGGAAAATGTAGTCTTCCCGGAAGATGAGGGGCCTGCAATCATAATAAATCTTCTGTCCTTTGCCTTCCTGATTGCCTCGGCTATATTGCTTATCTTCTTCTCCATCAGTGCTTCCTGTACCAGAATCAGCTCATTGAACTTACCATGGGATATAATATCATTAAGTGCCCCTACATGGTCAACCTCCATCATCCTTGCCCACTGATTGGATTCTCTTAATGTAATATAAAGCTTGTTTTTAGGCACAAATCCCTCTACGGTTGTAGGTTTTTTTGCCCTCGGCATCACCAGAACAAATCCGTCCTCATATAGCATGAGGTCAAAGTATTTCAGCATACCTGTACTGGGGGGCATATATCCATAGTAGTAATCCTCGAAGCCGTCAAGGCTATATATATTCGCCTTTGATACCCGTCTGTATCTGAATAACTTTTCCTTATCATACATCCTATAGCGTGCGAATAAATCAATCGCATCATCCGTACCGATGCTTCGCTTATCAAATGGGATATCGGCTTCGACAATCTCCTTCATCTTTGACTTCACCGCATTAAGCCTCTCCTCTGTCAAGGCCTCGGTTCCTTCGTAATCAAAATAAAGACTGTTACCCAATGAATATTCGACAGACACTTTCTTTATATTCTCACTGCCAAACTCGGCATAGAACGCCTTAAGCAATACCAAAATCATACCTCTGGTATAGGTCTTGTGGCCGATGGTATCGGCAGTTGTAATAAAACGAACGGTACAGTCCTTCTCTACCGGCTTAAGTAGCTCTCTGAGCTTACCGTTCACATAGGCAAGAATAATGTCATACTTATATTCCTTTTGATACTCCTTAGCGATATCGAGTAATCTGGTATTGACCGGATACTCCTTGATACTATTATTAATACTGACCTTTACATTATGCTTACTAACCATCATTCACCTCTATCCTGCGTTTTCTTTTTACGCACATTATTGTAATAGCCTATGGCACTGTCAATCAGTCGAATCAAATCGATAATTTCAGTCTGCCTTTGAATCGATTGCTTCGTAGGCAGAGTAATCAATTCCTTATATATATCCTGATATTGCTGTCTCTCGGCTTTCAGATAATCCAATAAAACCGGATTTCTTTCCTCAAGCAGCAATCTGCCGAAATAAATATGCTCCGGCTTAACCAGCTGATATTCTCTATGATCTCTATATGAACATGCCTTAAGCTTCAATATAAAATAATATTTACCGTCTTCCTCCAGCATATTCTCTTTAATGATTATATAGCCCAATTCGCTTAATTTTTTTCGAACCAGATGGACCTCGGACTGGGGCTGAAGCACCAGCTCCTTCGCAGCCGATACCACCTTCATATGGCTGGTAAGAATCTGAAGCATCAGTCTTCCTCCCATGCCTGCAATAAGTATTGTATCAACCTCTCCCGGCTGAAGCTTTTCCAGACCGTCGGATTTTCTGATTGATACCCGGTCCTCCACACAGTATTTTTCTATGTTTTCCTTGGCTCTTTCCAGAGGACCCTGATTTATGTCCATCGCCACCACATATGGTGATATTCTGTTTGTCAGCAGATAAATTGCTGTGTATGCGTGATCACATCCTATATCAGCGACACGATTTCCCGGCGTAACCATTGCCGCCACCGCATGAAGTCTCCTAGATAGCTGCATATTTTAAACCTCAACTCTTATTTAAAGGGGCGATTCTGCCCCTTTAGTATTTTTTATTCCAGATAGTCCTTTAGCTTTCTGCTTCTGCTGGGATGTCTGAGTTTTCTAAGGGCTTTAGCCTCTATCTGACGGATTCTTTCTCTGGTTACGTTGAACTCCTTGCCCACTTCCTCCAGAGTCCTTGCCCTTCCGTCATCCAGCCCAAATCTTAGTCTCAGCACCTTCTGTTCTCTGTCGGTAAGCGTTCCCAGAACATCAACCAGCTGCTCCTTCAATAACGTAAAAGCCGCCGCCTCTGCAGGTACAGGAACATTATCATCCTGAATAAAATCACCTAAATGACTGTCCTCCTCCTCGCCTATGGGAGTCTCAAGTGAAACCGGTTCCTGAGATATCTTCTGAATTTCCCTTACTCTTTCAACCGGAATACCCATGACATCCGATATTTCCTCAGGGGTAGGCTCTCTTCCAAGCTCCTGTAGAAGCTGCCTCTGTACTCTGGTTAATTTATTAATCGTCTCGACCATGTGAACAGGAATACGAATTGTTCTTGCCTGATCGGCAATAGCTCTCGTTATCGCCTGTCTTATCCACCATGTTGCATATGTGCTGAACTTAAAACCCTTACGGTAATCGAATTTCTCAACGGCCTTAATAAGACCCAGATTGCCCTCCTGAATCAAATCCAGGAACAGCATCCCACGACCTACATATCTCTTCGCAATACTGACTACCAGACGAAGGTTTGCCTCTGCCAAACGCTTTTTGGCAAAATCATCCCCTTCCTCCATTCTTCTGGCAAGCTCATTCTCTTCCTCGGCCGTCAGCAAGGGAACCTTACCTATTTCCTTCAAATACATACGGACAGGATCCTCTATGTTAACTCCTTCAGGAACAGACAGGTCAATGGTCTCGACCTCCTCATCCTCCTCATCTGGTATGATTTCCTCATCCTCTGCTTCAGATATTCTAAGCACATCGATATTATGCTTTTCTAAATAATCATATATCTTCTCAATCCTTTGAGGGTCTAACTCCATATCTGCAAAAAAGTCATTTACCTCTTGAAATTCCAAGACATTTTTCTTCTTTTCTGCAAAGGCTAATAATTCCTTTAGTCTCTCTGTGAATTTAGTAATGTTTTCGTCCATAGATAATCCTTCCTTCTTAAACTCTTTTATATTCTAACCATCATTTAATTAAATATGCAAAACCCCAATTTGCCTAAGCTTGGCGGTTTCTTTACTTTAAGGCATCTGATATGATTTTCTTTAAATCTGCCTTCTGTATGATAATACTTTGTAACAACTCAGTATCATTTTCCTTAATTGCCTTTTGACTTTGCCTGTTAAGGCTTTCCTCCTTTAGGCGGTACACGGTGTCATATAACGCCTTTTGTCTTGCACTATCCTTAATCTCGCCAAGCAGCTCGGCACTAAAGAGAGAAGCCGCCTCAGACTGTTCCTCAATGCTTTGAAAACAGCTTATGATTTTGGCGGGTATGATTTCACCCTCCTTCTCATATTCATCAAAAATCAGTCTTGCAACGTCTGTATATATACCATCGGCAAAATCCTCCGGTTTAAGAATACCCTTTAGCTTATTTAATATCATTGGCTCTTCTGAAATCCATGTTATTAAGAGCTTCTGAATCTTAGCTATGCCATCCTCACTGCTTTTTTTGCTACCCGATTTGGAGTAAGCATCCGCTTTCTTCTGTCTTTCCATTCCAAAGCTTTGTGAGCCTAACTTATTAACCAGCTTCTGAAGGAGAACCGCATCGATATTATAATTCTTTGCAACTGCATCCAGATAAAAATTCCTTTCAAGAGGCTCGGAAAAATATAATAACTTCACAGCAACCTCATTGAAAAATCTGGTCTTTTCCTCGGGGTCCTCCATGTTATAACCCTTCTGCAGCATATCTATCTCAAAGAAAAAGCTGTTTTTTGCCTCATCGATTCTCTTCCTGTATTCATCTGCCCCCAGATGCTTAATGAAATCATCCGGATC
This sequence comes from Clostridiales bacterium, assembly GCA_012523775.1. GTDB lineage: Bacteria > Bacillota > Clostridia > Lachnospirales > Lachnospiraceae > Mobilitalea. Next base: position 6,866 of record JAAYTK010000081.1, read on the forward strand.
CTTATACGGCTCCATATTCACAACCTTTACGCTTAATCCGGTATCTCTTAATATCTGTATGGCACGGAGTGCCGCCTGCATACCTGCTCCGTCATTGTCAAAGGTAAGAAGCACCTCTTTAGTATATCTTTTTAATATATTGGCATGGAGCTCGGTAAAAGACGTGCCCAGTGCCGCAACGGCATTGGTAAAGCCTGCCTGATGAAGAGCTATAACATCCAGATAGCCTTCACAGATTAGCATAAATGATTCCCTTGATCTACGGGCCCTGTTAAGCCCATATAGTATTCTACTCTTGTCGAATATAATGGTTTCGGGTGAATTCAAATATTTTGGCATTCCATCGCCCATAACCCGACCACCGAAGCCCACGACTCTGTTATTCTGATCCATTATGGGGAAAATAATCCTGTCCCAGAATTTATCATGCCCGCCCCGAACCTCATCAAAGGTCACTAAGCCTGTCTGCTTAAGGAGCTCGTCCTCATATGTAAGGCTTTTCAGATACTGATACAAATCATCGCTGTAACGGTTGGCATATCCTAATCCAAACGCCTTAATGGTTTCCTCGTTCAGTCCTCTGCCCAGTAAATATTCTCTGGCAGCTTGTCCTCTATCGGATTTCAACTGATAATAATAATACTTGGCAGCTTCTTTATTTATTTCCATCAGCCTGTTTTTCAGATCGATCTGACGCTTCTCTCTCGCCGAATATTCCTGTTCAGGCAGATTAATACCCGCCCTTTCGGCAAGAAATTTTAAAGCCTCAACAAATGTATAGTTCTCGTATTCCATAATGAAGGTATAGACATTTCCTCCCACGCCACAACCGAAGCAGTGATACATCTGCTTTGACTGACTGACACTGAATGAGGGTGTCTTCTCATTATGAAAGGGACAAAGACCCATATGATTGCTACCGGTCTTTTTAAGTCTTATGTAGGAGCCTATTATATTGACGATATCGTTTCTTATACGGACCTCTTCTACTATGTCATCCGGATAATACATATTTTAACCTTCCTTCTATCCACATTAATAAATACTCCAAGCCGATGGAATCATTAGCTCCTTAAATTTCGCAACCGCATAGCGGTCCGTCATTCCTGCAATATAATCACAAACCACCTGATGAGGAGGCTCGTTAAGCTGCTCCATAAGGACATAATACTCTTTTGGAAGAAGCTCCAAATGCTTCTGATAATATTCAAAGAGCTGCTGGACTAAGATTACCGCCTGTTCCTCCTGCCCCTTCGCCTTCTTGTTCGTATAGACACTGGAGAACATAAACTCCCGTAGGCTCAGCATTGCTTTCTCGATTTCGGGAGACATAAATATGTCGTTCTTGCCCTCGCTACAGTTTATTATATCATGAATCACGGTATTAAGCCTCTCTACAAGACTGTACCCCAGTACATCCTTATATTCCTTGGGAATATCCTCCTCCCTGATAATTCCGCCGCGGATAGCATCATCTGTATCATGATGAATATAGGCGATTTTATCGGATAGCTTTACTATCTTTCCTTCGAGGGTCGAAGGTATTGTCGACATCTGATGGTTACGAATGCCGTCCCTTACCTCCTTAGTCAGATTTAATCCCTTCCCGTGATTTTCCAATAGCTCGACTACTCGGATGCTTTGAAGATAATGCTTAAATCCTCCTGGACATACATCATTAAGCGCTCTCTCTCCGGCATGTCCGAATGGGGTATGTCCCAAATCGTGCCCCAGAGCTATCGCTTCGGTAAGATCCTCATTCAGCCTTAAGGCTTTGGCTATGGTTCTCGCTATCTGTGAGACCTCCAGCGTATGGGTAAGACGTGTTCTGTAATGATCACCCTCCGGTGCAAGAAAAACCTGTGTCTTATGCTTTAATCTTCTAAATGCCTTGGAATGTAATATCCGGTCCCTGTCTCTTTGGTAAACAGGTCGAATATCGCATTGCTCCTCCTCAACGTCCCTGCCTTGAGACATATCGGAGAATGCCGCATATGGACTTAATATTTCATGTTCTCTAATCTCAAGCTTCTGCCTGGTATTTAATATTTTATCCATTCATTCCTCCTTACTAATTAGCCTTACCTTATATATCGACACAAAATACAATTTAACCCCTACTACTAATATTCTACAAAGACTTACTATTTCCTTTTTTTATTTTGATTTTTAAAGAAATGTTTCAAAATAATATTCAGGAGGGCACATTATTGCTCATAATGCACCCTCCCGATAAGTTTTAAGACATTCCTACCATATTAATTATATCACATCCCACATTTTTCTCTTGAGGGACATCCTGAGCAGCCCGAGCAGCATGATTTTCCTGCCTTTACATCCTTAACCTTCTTATATATTACAAAGCCTGTGTAACCAAGTATGAGTGAGCCGATTATATATGACATATTGCACCATTCCTTTCCTGTTCGTTGCTAAATTATTAGACTGCCGATTTGATATACCAGTGTGGATATGAGCATCGCCACAGCCAACTGGAAAAACACCGTGAAAACCGTCCATTTCCATGATCTCATTTCTCTTTGTATAACACCGATGGTGGCAGCACAGGGAATATATAAGAGGCAAAATACCATCAATGCATAAGCACTCGCCGCACCGAATCCGATTTCACCCAGAAGCTGTGACAGACCTGACATTCCTTCGGGTGAACTGATATTACTGATACCGAACAGTATTCCAAAGCTGGATACCACTATCTCCTTAGCCGCGATACCTGCTATAAGTGCCACGACCACCTGCCACATACCCAGTCCGGCAGGCTTAAGAAGGGGTGCCAAGGTCTTTCCTATAATAGCTCCAAAGCTGTCCGACATATCGGACACCATTCCGTTAGGTCCGAAGTTCAGAATAAACCATATTATAACAGAGGCCGCAAATATAACTGTTCCTGCCTTAGTCAGATACTCCTTCACCTTTTCCCATACATAGATTGTTATGGTCCTGGCATTCGGAGTCTTATATTCGGGAAGTTCAATCAGCAGGCTGTTCGCCGACTTGGTAACTGTATTCTTATTCATTACATAGGCGACAATTATTGCCACCGCAATACCAATCAGATACATTGAGTATGCGACAAGCATGGCATTGTCCGCGAAGAACATCTCCGAAAACAATACATAAATCGGAAGCCTTGCACTACAGGACATAAACGGTGTAACGAGTATGGTCTTTCTTCTGTCCTGCATATTCTCTAAGGAGCGAGTAGCCATAATAGCAGGAACGGTACATCCGAATCCGAGAAGCATCGGTATAAAGGCTCTTCCTGACAGCCCTACCTTTCCCATGATTCCGTCCATTACATAAGCCACTCTCGCCATATATCCGCTGTCCTCTAAAAATGCCAACGCCAGGAAAAGTATAAAGATATTAGGCAGGAAGGTTAACACTCCACCTACACCTGCGATTATTCCGTCCACAATTAAAGACGTAATCACAATACCCACATTCATATTCTCGAGATAAGCTCTTGCTCCGTCTGCGAATACCTCCAAGCCTCCCTCGAATACTCCCTTTATCATATCCCCGATCGTGAAGGTCAGGAAAAATACCAGTCCCATTATAATAAGAAAGATTGGAAGGCCCAAGTATTTATTCGTCAGAAACTTATCGATTCTGTCGGTGGAAGCCAGCTTAACACTCCTGTTAACCATAACCTCTTCCATTATTTCTTCTATAAAATCATATTTCTGATTAATGATATCCTCTTCATATGAGTCGGTTATGACCTTCTCATCCAGTGGATATTTCTTCATGATTTCCGAATCCATCTCAAGAAGCTTTATGGCATGCCATCGTATATTTGTTATCTTACCGTATTTTCGACGCAAAAGCCTGCTAACCAGGTCAATCTTATCCTCAATCTCATCACTATAGACTATGGAGTGCTCAGCATGTAAATCGTGTCGCCTGTTGCCATGGTATCTGTGTCTCCTATGGTGATGCTCAAAATTAAGGTCGCTGTGCTTATCCTTATGGTGAGCCACAGCATGCATAAGTATATCGAGTCCCGTACGCCTTCTTGCAGAAACGGGAATGACCGGAACCCCCAGCATTTCAGGCAGTCTGTGTAGGTCAATCTCCATTCCTCTTTCCTCTATGATATCCATCATATTCAGGGCGACAATAACAGGCTTTCCCAGTTCAATAAGCTGCAGTGTAAGATATAGATTTCTTTCAAGACTGGACGCATCAACAACATTTATAATTACATCAACATTTGATTCCAGAATAAATTCTCTCGTCAGCTTTTCCTCCATAGTGTAAGAGGTCAAGCTATATATCCCGGGAAGATCGACTAATTTGAATTTCTCACCGTGGTATTTGAATGCTCCTTCTATCTTCTCCACGGTTACGCCGGGCCAATTCGCCACCTTTAGGTTTGCACCGGTAAATGCATTAAACAAGGTTGTCTTTCCGCTGTTGGGATTACCTACAAAGCCTACAATCAGTTCTCTCTTCATGATTTAATCTCCTATCTCAATCGCTTCTGCTATCTTTTTACCCACAGCCAGTCTACTGCCCCTTACCACAAAAATAACAGCGCCTCCGCTGTTACGGTTCAGTATCCTAATCCGGGTGCCTCTGGTTATACCTAAGGCTTCAAGCCGCCGCATTGTAACCAGATCGAGATTAATCGATTCTACATTATATGTACTGCCGATTTTACCGCTTCTTAATGTCATTGAATCTTCCTCCAGATATGCTCAAATGTTCTTAATGATAATAATTCTCATTTACCATTATAGTGCCGTATGCATGTATTGTCAATATAAATTTATACTAAAAAATCCGTTTTTATTATAAACTTATACAGCATTTTTATTAATAATAAAAATAACCGAAATGGCACAGGGCCATTTCGGTATGATTCCCACTGCTTTTAGCTTCTTATATTATCTCTTATTCTCTTGGAGAATACGCATCCACAATAATCCTGACGGTATAATCCGTATTTATCGGATAATTCAATGGAACGCTTATAGCCATTTCGTTTCTTGAAATCCGACGGAAGGAATAACACTCCATAACTTGTTGCCAATTCCTCTCCGATTTCATTTAATTTGACTGCATCCTTATGGGGACTGATTGTAAGCGTCGTCGTAAAGAATTCATAACCGCCTTCTTTTGCGACTCTGGCGGCTTCCTCCAACCTCAAACGATAACATAAGAAGCATCTCTCATTACCCTCTTTGTCGCCTTCATGCCCTTTTATCAGTTCATAATATTTGTTTGTATCATAATCCCCTTTCATAAACATCACAGGATTCTTAAATTCCATTGATTCGATTAATTGCTCCTGCTCCTTGACTCTTCTTAAATATTCTTCCTCAGGATAGATATTGGGATTATAATAATAGACAGTTATTGCAAAATAATTCGACAAATACTCCAATACATAGCTGCTACAAGGCGCACAACAGCTATGTATCAGCAGCTTAGGAGTTCTCAGAATAGCTTCTGATTCAATTCTTCCTATTATTTTATCTAACTCGATCTGATAATTCATATTCTATCTCCTATATAAGCTCCAACTTTTTAAGTATCCCCTCAAACTTCTTCTGGTCAATAGGTTTTCCTGCATAGGCGGTACAGCCTAAATCAAAGGCTTTCTTAACATTTCTCTGTTCGAATAATGCAGATGTCATGATAATCTTAGCCTTTTTGTTCTCAGGAATCCCCAGTTTGTCTTCCATCTCCCTGATTTGCTTTAATGTCTCAAATCCGTCTAGTATCGGCATCATAATGTCAAGACAAATTAGATCATAGCCGTCATTCTCCTCCAGTGCCATAGCAAATGCATCTACAGCCTCTTGTCCGTCAACCGTAATGTCACACTCCCCATATTTTGATAAGAACTTAAGCATAAATTTCCGGCTGGTGAAATCATCCTCTACAATCAAAATTTTCATTATTAGCCCCCTATTATCTGTTATTTATATAGTTGTCCAAAAACTCAAACAACATATTCATCTGTTCCCTCGAGCCTATGGTAATTCTAAGATGATTATTGATACGCGGTTGATCAAAATATCTGACATATATCCTGTTCTCCCTCAGCACCTCATAAAGCTCCTTGGCAGGAATATAATCATGGGTAACAAACAGGAAATTGGCTCCCGATTCGGGGAAGCTAAAGCCTAATTTTCTGAAGGTCTCCTCAGACTCCTTACGAATATCCAGCAGGCATTTAATCTTATCGTTAAAATACTCCCTGTCTCTTACTGACTCAACGCCTGCAAGAATGGCTGTCTGATTCATGGTATAGGAGTTAATTGAATACTTAACATCATTCAGTGCCTTTATCAGCTTAGGACTACCGATAGCATACCCTATTCGCATGCCCGCCATGGACCTCGATTTGGAAAATGTCTGCACAACAAGTAAATTCTCGTAGCGGTCGATTAATTTAAGTGCCGACTCCCCGGCAAAATCTATATACGCCTCATCTATTATCACAACAGAGTCAGGATTGTGAAGAATTATGTCCTCTATTGTGGATACCTCCTCGTATACGGAGGTAGGGGCATTGGGGTTCGCTATTACAACTCCTCCGTTATCCTTATGGTAATCCTCCCTCACAATCCTAAAATCCTTATCCAAGGGCTGAGTCTCATAAGGAATCCTATACAACTCACAATAGACAGGATAGAAGGAATATGTAATATCGGGAAAAAGAATAGGCTTATCGGAGTTGAAAAATGTCAGAAAAGCCACGGCCAGCACATCGTCTGAGCCCACACCCACAAATACCCTATCATTATCGACATTATAAAACCTCGCCAGTTCATCCACAAGAAGTCCGATAGAAGGGTCGGGATATAATCTCAGAATGTCCGCATCAATATTACTTAATACTCTCTGAACCCCCGGTGCCGGAGGATACGGATTCTCATTCGTATTTAATTTTAAGAAGGTATCCTTCGGCTGCTCGCCCGGTACATAAGGCGTAACTTTGCGTATATAGTTTTCCCATGCTTTTGTTTTATTTCCCACTCTATCACCTTCCATACTCCTTAGCCAGCTTATTAAAGCCCGGTAAGGACCTCTCTATCATATCATAATTTACGCAGTAAGCCATTCTTACATATCCCGGACAGCCAAATGATGACCCAGGAACGATTAATATATTATGCTTCTTTGCGGCTGCTGCGAATTTAACGTCATCCTCTTCCATCGCCTTTACAAACAGATAGAATGCACCCTGAGGCTTAACACATTCATAGCCGTATGATATTAGGCTATTGTAGAGAAGCTCTCTGTTACGGTTATAAATCTCTATGTCCACATTTACATCAAGGCATCTTGCCACCGCTCTTTGTATAAGGGACGGGGCATTTACGAAGCCCAGTATACGGGTCGCAACATTGGCCGCAGAGACTAAATTCTCATAATCATCTACCTCATCGGGTATTACCAGATATCCTATCCGTTCCCCGGGAAGTGACAGGGACTTACTATATGAATACCCTATGATTGTATTCCTATAATACTTGGTCAGATAGGGCACCTCCACATCATCATATACCAATTCTCTATAGGGCTCATCGGAAATGAGATAGATGGATAAATTATATTCAGCCTGCTTCCTATCCAGAATCTCTGCCAATTTAATAATCGTTTCCTCCGAATAAACCACGCCTGTGGGATTATTAGGGGAGTTGATAATAACCGCTTTCGTCTTCCTGGTTATTCTTTTCTCAAACTCAGCCAAATTCGGTTGAAAATCCTCTGTATTTGGTGGCGTTGCCACAAGTATACCGTCATAATTACTGACATAATTACGGTATTCACCGAAATACGGGGCAAAGGTAATGACTTCATCACCGGGATTTAGCAGGGATTTTAGGATGACGTTTAAACCTCCAGCTGCCCCGACCGTCATAACGATATTTGATGCATTATAATTTGTTCCGTGTTTCTCATTTATAGAAAGGGCTATCCTTTCCCGCACATCCTCATAACCTGAATTATTCATATATCCATGAACCTTATTCGGATTCTCTTCATTCAGGACATCAATCAATGCCTCTTTAATCCGGGCGGGAGGCTCAACGCTTGGATTACCCAGGCTGTAATCATATACATTTTCAGCTCCGTATATTTCTGCAAGCCGTTTTCCTTCCTCGAACATTGCCCTTATAACCGAGCTTGTCTTAACATAAGTCATCATCTTATCGGAAATCATAAACTACCCTCTCTCTTTAGCCTTATTCCAAATATATATAACTTTGGCTGTCAACATAAAATTTATGACAGCCTCAATAGTACATTCTTATTATCTGAATCTGATATCCAGGTATGCCTTAACGATTTCAACACATTTTTCAAATCCCAGTTCGCTGCTGTTCAGACAAAGATCGTAATTCTTGGCATCCTCCCAATTCCTTTTGGTATAATATTTATAGTATTCAGCCCTATGCTTATCAATAGAGGCTATCTGCTTTTCTATCTCCTTCTCGGGTTTTCCGGTCATTTCCTTAAGGGTCCTTATACAAGCCTCCAAAGGTGCATGGACAAACACCTTAACCACATTGTCATAATCCTTCAGTATATAGTCCGCCGCACGGCCAACTATCACACAGGATTCCTGCTCAGCCAGCTCCTTAATTATCTTGGCCTGATAGTTAAACAGATTATCGTTGGATACAAAATCATCACTATCCGGAGGAATCAGCTCTCCGTTATATGCTTTCCGTGCGATCTTAAAAAGAAGACTCTTTTTCAGCTTCTCATCTGCTTTCGCAAACAGCTCTTCATTGATACCGCTGTCATCGGAAGCTAATCTTAATAATTCCCTGTCATAAAAGGGGATTCCAAGCTCCTCAGATAGCATCTTTCCAATAGTCCTACCACCGCTGCCATATCCTCTAGCTATTGTAATCACATATTTGTTCATACATATCACCTTCCCAAGAGTTGGCGAAGCCAACTTAATTATTCACCTAAATAAGCCTTTTTCACTGATTCATTGTTCATCAGACTTTCGGCTGCTCCCTCTAATACAATATTCCCGGTCTCGAGAACATATGCACGATTGGCAATCGACAATGCCTTCTTTGCGTTTTGCTCAACCAAAAGAACCGTAGTGCCACTCTTGTTGATGCTTTTAATTATATCAAATACCTCTTCAACGAGAATAGGTGACAAACCCATGGACGGCTCATCCATCAGTATAATCTTCGGCTTTGACATAAGAGCTCTTCCCATGGCAAGCATCTGCTGCTCACCGCCGCTTAATGTACCTGCCAACTGTCCTCTGCGCTCCTCTAATCTTGGAAATCTCTTAAAGACATGCTGCAGTGTTTCCTCTATCTCGTCTTTATCTTTTCTTGTATATGCTCCCATCAGCAAATTCTCATATACCGTAAGCTGTGAAAAGACTCTTCTTCCTTCGGGTACATGAGCCAGCCCCATAGAAACTATCTTATGCGCCGGCAGCTTCTTCAAATCGACGCCATTATAAAGCACCTCACCCTGTTTTGGTGAAATAAGTCCGGTTATGGTCTGTAATATAGTGGTTTTCCCGGCTCCGTTAGCACCGATTAAGGCTATGATTTCACCTTCATCAACATTAAAGGAGACACCTTTTATAGCCTGAATTACTCCATAATAAACCTGTAAATCCCTAACCTCTAACATTCCAATTTTTCTCCTTATTTGCTTATTCTCCGAGATAGGCCTTGATTACCTCAGGATTATTAAGAACATCCTGCGGAAGTCCGTTTGCCAGCTCTATTCCAAAGTTCAGTACGAATATCTTCTCGCAAATACCTGCAACCAGCTTCATGTCGTGCTCTATAAGCAGTATGGTAACATCATATTGCTTTCTTACAAGATTTATGGTTTCCATCAGCTCCTCCGTCTCAGAAGGATTCATACCGGCAGCAGGCTCGTCTAACAGAAGAAGCTTCGGATTGGTTGCCAGCGCTCTGGCAATCTCCAGTTTTCTCTGTTTACCGTAAGGTAGGTTAGAGGATAATATCTTGGCTTCCTTCTCCAAGCCAAACACCTCGAGTATTTCATAAGCCTGTTCATTCATTCTTTTCTCAGTCTTAAAATACGAAGGCAGCCTAAATATGCCTGCGAAGGTGCTGTACTTATTGTCATTATGAAGACCACATTTTACATTATCCAGTACAGACATATTCTTAAATAATCTGATATTCTGAAAGGTTCTCGCAACACCGGCCTTATTTATCTCAATAGTGCTGCGTCCTGTTATATTCTCTCCGTCCAAAATAACCTGACCCATATCGGGTTTATATACTCCGGTAAGCAGATTAAATACCGTTGTCTTACCCGCACCGTTTGGCCCAATCAGACCATATAGCTCACCTTTGTTTATCGTGATACTAAAGGAATCGACCGCATGCAAGCCTCCAAAGGAGATGCTTAAGTTTTTTACCGATAACATTTCCATGGGTTACGCCTCCTTCTTAGCTTTCATTAATTTCTTGGTTAAATCCTTAAGGGAATGATTCTTTCTCCAGTTTATACAAGCAGGTCCCCAGTTAAATATCATCATGACTATTAGGACTATTGCATATATAAGCATACGGTAATCCTGCATAAAGCGCAGATATTCAGGAAGCACCGTAAGGATTATGGCCGCAATAATCGAGCCTCTTAGATTACCCATGCCTCCAAGTACCACAAAGACCAGAATAAGGATTGAGGTATTATATCCGAACTTAGTGGATTGAACAGTAGCTATATTATGAGAATAAAGCACTCCTGCAACACCGGCTAATGCCGCCGATATGGAGAATGCCAATATTTTATATTTTGTAATGTCAATGCCTACAGATTCTGCGGCAATATGATTGTCTCTAATAGCCATAATTGCGCGACCCGATCTGGAATTCACCAGATTGACTATAATCAGATAAGTTATTATTAACAGAATAACTCCGATAGTAAAGGTCGAATTTCTCGGTGTTCCTGATATTCCCTGAGCACCCTTAACAACAACCATTCCGCCTTCCTCCAGATTGAGAGAGGCTGTATCCTTCATGGAAAAATGTATGCCCTTGCTGTCATATCCTATATAAAATACATTAAGAACATTCTTAATTATTTCACCGAATGCCAGGGTCACAATTGCGAGATAGTCACCCTTGAGTCTCAGTACGACAACGCCAATAAAAATGCCGAATAATCCTGCGGCAACCGCACCTATCAGGATGGCTAAAGTAAATCTGATGAAAGTATTATTTATGGTGTTGACCGTTATCTTTGAGAAAAATGCACCTGTAAATGCACCTATACACATGAACCCAGCATGTCCCAGGCTTAACTGTCCCAGTATTCCCACCGTCAGATTCAGTGATACCGCCATTATAGAGTAATAACACATAGCCACCAACAGATTACGCAGAAGATTGGACATGTTACCGGAATTAATCAAAGCCGTACATACGACATAGGCTATCAAAATTCCTCCAATCGTAACCGCATTGGAGCGGGTGGATTTATTTATATTCATAACCCGGGTTTTTAGATTAAGAACTTGATTTTTCACTTTCCCTCACCTACACTTTCTCTTGAATCTTCTTGCCAAGAATACCGGTTGGCTTTACAAGAAGAACTATGATTAGTATCAGGAATACTATAGCATCGGCAAGCTGTGTCGATATATAAGCACGGCTTAATATCTCGATTACCCCCAACAGGATTCCTCCAATCATGGCACCGGGAATCGAACCTATTCCGCCGAATACAGCTGCCACAAAGGCCTTAATACCCGGCATGGCACCCGATGTAGAAGATAAATTAGTATAGGTAGAAAACATAAGTGCACTTGCGACCGCCGCCAAAGCAGATCCGATAGCAAATGTTATGGCGATGGTCTTATTCACATTGATACCCATAAGAACCGCAGCATCCTTATCCTCAGATACGGCTACCATACCCCTGCCAATCTTAGATTTCTTAATAAATATTGTAAGTGATGTCATTATCAGAATACATAATGGTATGGTTACCAGTGTTTCACCGGATATGGAAAGCCTGCCTCCTGCCAAAGACAATGGCTTGACAGGTATTACCGATGTAAAGGATTTTGCTTCCGCACCGAAAATAAGAAGTGCCAGATTCTGAAGAAGGTAGCTCACGCCTATGGCAGTAATAAGCACTGCCAGTGAAGGAGCCCTTCTGAGTGGTTTATATGCAATGCGCTCTATTGTCATTCCCAATAGAGTACATAGAATAATCGCTATTAACACCCCAAGGATTGGATTCAATCCAAGGGTACTCATAATGGTGAATATTATATATCCACCCACCATAATTACATCACCATGGGCGAAGTTAAGCATTTTAGCAATTCCATACACCATGGTGTAGCCCAGAGCTATAATCGAATATACGCTTCCAAGGCTTATTCCGTTTAACAGATAAGTTATAAAGCTCATATCTACCCCCGCAAGCATGTCCAGCATGCTCTATTTTGATTATTTATTATTATTGTCTATTGTAAATATTGTAACACAGGAGTAATTGTGTGACAACTAATACTACGTCAAACGTAAAATATTACCATACGTTTCATAATATAAGAAACATACAGTAGGAATTATCCCATCTGTATGTTTCCCATACTATTAAATATATCTAAGCTATATCATTACTTAATCAGCTGATACATACTGTCCATCCTTAATAACGACAGCCATAGGATCCTTATTTACTAATCCGGATGAAGTCCAGGTCATGCCTGCACCGGTAAGTCCGTCTACGGATATCTTTGTCATAGCTTCCTTCATTCCGTCACAGATGTCTGATATGCTCATATCTGGTGTAACACCACTCTCTTCAATAGCTGCCTTTATGATATAAATAGCATCATATGCATCTGCTGCGAACTGGTTAGGGATAGTTCCGTCATGAGCAGCCTTATAATCGGCAACAAATTTCTGTGTTCTCTCGTCAGCAGCATCTGCCGCAAACGGTGTCAGAAGCAGGACTCCCTCTGCCAATGATGTATCAAAGTTCTCAACACCAAGAATTCCATCCAAGCCATCGCATCCGAAGAATAAAGGCTTATAATCAACAGCTGCTGCCTGAGTTAATATCAGGGTAGCCTCTTCATAGTAAATAGGTAGGAATACGAGCTCTGCTCCGTTATCCTTTGCCTTCTGAATCTGTACTGTGAAGTCAGTATCGCTGTCATCGGTAAAGGCTTCGGCTGCTACTATTTCTATGTTCTGATTCTTAGCTTCCTCGGCAAATTTCTCATAGATACCTGTCGAGTATACGTCGGAGCTGTTATATATAACGGCAACCTTTTTGGCAAGGTTCTTATTTGCCACATATATAGCAGACGCCATACCTTGGTTAGGGTCGGAGAAGCATACCTGGAATGCATTGTCATACTGTACTACTTCAGGTGCAGAGCCTGACGGTGTCAGCATAAACATGTTGTCGGCATATGTCTCTTCCTTAACGGCATTACCGGGATTTGATGTAACGGTACCCATAAGTATCTGCATACCCCAGTCCTTAAGGGTGTTATATGCATTAACAGCCTTTTCAGGGTCATGCACGTCATCTTCAAATCTGAACTCAATCTGATAACCGTTGATACCGCCGGCGGCATTGATTTCGTCAACTGCTATCTTAGCTGCATTCATAACATGCTGTCCGTATACTGCAGCCCCACCTGTAATAGGTCCGATTCCGCCTATATAGAACTTGGGTGCATCGGTATCCTTCTTGTCATCAACCTTGTCATTAACCTGTTCCTTCTGATCTTTTTTACCGTCATCAGGCTTCTCTTCTTTTGAACCACAAGCGGCTAAGCTTAACATTATCATGCTTAAAACCATAAGTAGTGCAAATATCCTTTTTTTCATAATTTTCCCTCCCGTTTAAATTAAGGCATTGAAGTTATATCACTTTAACGTTTTAATTCGTTGCCCTGTTAATTGTATAAATAAGACGTTCCTATGGTTAACAGAATAATTGTCTGTTATACATTACGAACGTCTTTATTTTAGTATCTATAATAACCTTGAATAATTCTTTTGTCAATAAATATTTACAGACAAATATGTATTTCTTATCTTGTAACTTGATTTCTAAATTTCTCCGCCGCATTTGTCACAAAACTCTAAGCCTTCCAGTGTGATTCCACCACAGTCGGGACATATTATTTTAGCAGGACGAATCTCTATCTCGACAATCTCGTATTCTTTATTTTCGGTAACGATTTCTGCGTCGGGACTAAGATCCTCGGAATACGATTCATTATCAGGATTCTCAGGCTCATCCTTAATATCATTAATAACCTTCGGCAATTTATTCCTTCTCAACAGCCTATTCCATTTATGCATATTACTACACACTCCTTTTCGGTCAGTGGTACCGGTTAATGTTCTGCCCGATATTTATTCATTAAGACCTTAAATATTTCTGCACTGCTGGGGGGAGTATATGTTATGGCATTGGCCCCCGCCTCTATCGTCTGCATAATAGTCTCGGATGTGGGCCCTCCGGTTGCGATAATAGGAACAGTAGGATATTCCCTTCTGATTTTCCTTACGATTTCAGGAGTTTTTGATGCTGCGGACACATTTAGTATGGATACTCCGCTATTGAGTCTGCTTTCAATATCGGCTTTCTCTGATACTACTGTAATAACTATGGGAATATCGATACATTCATATAAATATTTAATTGTCTCATTGGGAGTAGGAGCATTTAGAACCACTCCTACCGCTCCTTGAAATTCGGCATGCTCTGCCAGATTTACCACCCTAAGCCCCGTGGTGGTTCCTCCTCCGACACCGCAAAACACAGGTACGTCGGAGCAGGTTATTATGGATTGTGATATTATTGGCTGAGGTGTAAACGGATATACGGCTATGACAGCATTGGCATTACAGTTGCGTATTATTGCTATGTCTGTCGTAAATACTATGGACCGTATCAACTTTCCGAAAATTCTGATTCCGCTACAGGCATCTATTTCTTTGGGAACCCTAATCATATGCTTTCTAAGTATTCCGTCAATTTCAGGAGTCGTTCTGTCACCCATACATTTCCTCCAGTCTTATTAATCAATTAGATATGGCACTGTTCTTATGCTTTGGCATTCCTCTCAGCTCTATGATGGGAACGCCTCGTCCCTCTATGAAATCTTTGGTAATTCTAACCCTTCCTATATTATCATCCTTTGGAATTTCATACATTATATCCAGCATGATTTCCTCCAGTATGGCCCTAAGAGCTCTGGCTCCGGTCTTCTTTTCCAAAGCTTTGTCCGCAATCGCTTCCAGTGCCTCACGCTCGAAGCTCAAATCGACCTCATCCATTGCAAGAAGGCTCTTATATTGCTTTAGTATGGCATTCCTGGGTTCTTCTAAAACCTTCACAAGCATATCCCTGTTAAGACCCTCTAAGGTGAACAATATGGGCAGTCTCCCCAAAAATTCGGGTATCATTCCATATTCCCGAAGATCATCCAGCGTTACCTTCTGTAAGATGTTTTCATCATTATCGTATTTATCCTTAAGGTCTGCCTGAAACCCTATGGAGCTTTGTTTATTGAGTCTTGCCTTAATAATCTTGTCCAGATCGGGAAATGCACCGCCACAAATAAATAATATGTTCTCGGTATTGATGGTTTTTAACGGTACCATCGCATTCTTCGAGGACGCACCCACCGGAACCTCGACATCACTTCCCTCCAGAAGCTTTAGTAAGCCCTGTTGAACCGATTCACCACTTACATCCCGGCTGTTAGTATTGCGTTTCTTAGCAATCTTGTCTATTTCATCAATAAATACTATTCCGCGTTCAGCCTTCTTCACATCATTTCCTGCCGCTTGAAGAAGCTTTGATATAACGCTTTCCACATCATCGCCGATATATCCCGCTTCTGTCAATGAGGTGGCATCGGTTATGGCCAGTGGAACATCGAGCAGCTTTGCCAGGGTCTTAACCAGATAGGTTTTTCCGCTTCCCGTAGGTCCAATCATAAGCATATTGGATTTTTCTATCTCTACATTCTTCGGCGCCCACCTGCTTATCCTTTTATAGTGGTTATATACGGCAACCGATATAACCTTTTTGGCATGCTCCTGACCTATTATGTATTCATCGAGACTCGCCTTGATAACATGGGGAGAAGGAAGCTTCTTATGGTCAAACTCCTCACTGGGCTCCTTATTATCCTTGGCTTTCAAAGCCTCGGCTTTTGTGGTCTCACCCATATTAAACATCACCGGAGAAATGCCCACCAGATTCATATAAGGATTATCGCCGTTGTTCATTATATTAAAGGTTTTCTGCATGCAATCCGTACATATATGTATATGGTTGGGTATTTGAATCATCTTTCCGACAACGCTTTCGGGCCGTTTGCATAGATAGCAAAACACATCGGGCTTAACCTTATTATCATCATTCTTTTCTATATTCTTTTTATCATTAAAATCATCACCATTTTTACTCATTTTCTAATCCTTCCTAATCAGATGGTATGTATAAGAGTATATCATAAAACTCATTATATAAAAATAAAATTTTACTTAGGTTATAATTAATTAATTATTACAAAATCGAGTATCGCCTATTCCGATTCAATAAAAAAACCAGGGCTGTTTATGTATATTACCAAACAGCCCTATAAATCATTAATTATATGGTTCCTACTCTTCTCTGGCACCGAGGGTTACGGTGATTGTATACTTTTTATATCCTCCGTCTATATGACGCATGTATGCAATCTCTATGTCAGTACCGGCGCGAATACTCGATATCAGTTCTCTTAGCTGGACATCTGAGGTAATCTCCACATCATTAATGTATTGAATTATATCTCCTATCTTCAGTCCTGCCTTATCTGCCGCGCTGTTCTCCACTACCGTAGAGATATATGCACCAATGGGTATTCCAAAGCTTTCTGATATTTCCTCAGTAACGGCCTGTACTCCTACCCCAAGAAAGCCCTGCTCGGAGGTCTTTAAAATCTCACGGCTCATTAATTCATTAATTATAGGCGTCGCTCTTGTTATGGGGATGGCATAACCCATTCCCTCCACCTTATAATCGGCAAATTTTACGGTATTGATTCCTATTACCTCACCTTCGATATTCAGTAAGGCTCCACCGCTGTTACCGGGATTAATGGCGGCATCCGTCTGAAGAAGTACCATTGTCGTATATCTGCCATTATCCGAAACCTCTATCTTTCTGTCCTTGGCACTTACATATCCAACCGTCAGAGACTGTCCATATCCCATCGCATTACCTATTGCTATAGCCATTTCTCCTACTTTGATATCATCGGAGTTGCCAAGCTTGGCAATTTTAATGGCGTCCTGTGTACTCTTGTCAATATCTTTTAAATCTACTGCAATAACAGCCAGGTCTGCCAAAGAATCCGTTCCCTTTATTACGGCATCCGCCTGTGTATCATCAATAAATGTAACAGTAATCTTATCCGTGCCGTCTACCACATGGTTATTTGTGGCAATTAACAGCTCCTTCTCATCCTTACCGACAATTATCCCTGAGCCGCTTCCCTCACTGGGATACTCCATACCAAACCATATATCTTTTCTTGTAGAAATGCTGGTGATGGATACTATAGAGGGCATCGTCTCCTCTGCCACCTTCATGACGGAAGATTCCGGAATACTTTTTACCTTCCCACTATCTGTTACCTGCAGTTGTAATTTGGATCCTGAATAGCTCTCGTCATCAACAGACCCAATAATATATCTGTCATTATTATTATTAAAGGCCTCCGGATTTAATCTGCTGTAAAGATATTGAATACCGAAAAAAGCCGCCCCTGCAATAATGCCGAATACAGCCGCCTTAGCTAAGAATGCAAAAAATCTTTTGACTTTACTCTTCTTTTTACTCTTTTCAGCAGGCTGAGGTACTTCCTGATACTGATAATAGTCATGTGACGGCATGCCGGATCCTGCTATATTATCGGCCCAAAAGCCATACTCCGGCTTATTATATTGCTGTTTATCCCGATTATTATCAGAGTTGTCATAATACTGCTGATTTATATTGTTAAGATTATTATCATCCATTAGCCTGCTCCTTTCCAAATCTCTTACTATCCATAGTGTACCAGTATTTTGTGTAAAGAATGTGAAGAAAACCGAAAATAAGTATGAAAAATCATATTGTTGAAACTCGTTTTATCATGTATCATAGTAGTTGGCTATGTATTATTTTTTAACGGGAGGGCTATGCTGTGATTAAAGACAACCAAAAGACGCTGAATCGTCTTCACATCCTATTGGATGCAGTGATAATTGTCGTCTCCTTTTTAATCGCTTATTATTTAAGATTTTATAGCTTTATTACTAATCTGAAGATATTTAACGTAGAGAAAGGAACCTTCTATCCCTTGAGTGTATATGCACAAAGCTTATACATTCTGGTTCCCTTATATCTGTTTATTTATAATAAGGCAAAACTTTATACACCTAAACGGGGAAAAAAAAGATGGACCGAATTTTATTATATCACATACTCCAATTTCCTTGGATTGGCATTCTACTTATTCTTCCTATATATGATTAAGGAAGAAAATATATCCCGAATATTCCTTGGGATGTTCACATCAGTTAATGTTATTATATGTACCGCTGCCAGAATGTCCATTGCACAGTTTCTGATAGTTATGCGTAGGAGGGGCTATAATCTTAAGCATGTAATACTCGTTGGATACAGCCGTGCGGCAGAGGCATATATAGACCGTATATTCGCCAATCCACATTGGGGTTATTATATACATGGTATTTTGGATAACAATATGGAGATTGGGACCAAGTACAAAAAGGTCCCTGTCATAGGAAGACTCGAACAGCTTGAGGAGTATCTAGTTAAAATGTCTCTTGATGAGATAGCCATTACCATAAGTCTTAAGGAATTCGAGCAACTGGAAGGAATTGTGTCCATATGCGAAAAGTCCGGCGTTCATACCAAGTTTATACCTGACTATTATAGCTTCGTTCCGACCAGACCCTATACAGAGGATTTATATGGTCTTCCGGTTATCAATATAAGAAATGTCCCACTTACCAATACATTCAACTGGGTAAGCAAAAGAATCGTGGATATTATAGGCTCCTTGGTGGGGTTAATGATATGTGCGGTTCCCATGCTGATTATAGCGATATTAATTAAACTGACATCAAGAGGACCTATAATATTTTCTCAGATTAGAGTGGGTAAGCATAACAAGACCTTTAAAATGTATAAATTCAGATCTATGACGCTGCAAACCGAGGAGGAAGAAGAGAAGGCCTGGACCACCAATAATGATCCCCGTGTAACCAGAATCGGTAAATTTATAAGGCGGACAAGCATAGATGAGCTGCCACAGCTGTTTAATATATTAAGAGGTGATATGAGCCTTGTTGGGCCAAGACCGGAAAGGCCACAGTTTGTCGAGAAATTCAAAGAGATCATACCCAGATATATGATAAAGCATCAGGTTCCTCCCGGTCTTACAGGCTGGGCACAAATCAACGGCTACAGAGGAGATACCTCAATCACTAAGAGAATTGAGCATGACCTATATTATATAGAGAATTGGACCTTAGGATTTGATTTTAAAATTATGTTCTTAACAATATTTAAAGGTTTTATCAATAAAAATGCATACTAAGATACCGACTATTCGGTAATAAGGTTTATAATTCTGTTGGTTGACTTCCCGTCCAAATACGGGAAGTTTTTATTTTTAAAACTACGAATCGTATCAACACAATATCTTTCCTCTTTGATAATATCTACCGCTTCATCGGCTGTTCTGACGACAGGACCGGGAACACTGTTCTCATAATCCTTATAAATACCCCGTCCGTGGCTTAAGTAATCATCCAAATCAAACGCATAGAAAATCATTGGTTTTTCTGTAATACAATATTCGAATATGACAGAGGAATAATCGGTAATTAACAGATCGGAAGCCATTATCAGCGAAGCCATACTCTCTCCCGATAAATCGCAGGTACTACTGATATCTATTCCTTTTGCTTTCCCTGCAACAAAGGGATGTAATCTAAGTCCCAGTACATAATCCTTCGGCAGCTTACCGGCTAATTCCTCCACCCGGTCTAATACCGACTCGGAGCCTAGATTATAATCCCTGAAGGTGGGTGCATATAATATCATTTTCTTATCCAAAGTTAAATCGTTTTTCGCATATATAATTTCTTTATATACATTAATACCGTCTCTTTTAACTTCCCACATGCGATTAAGTATATCATCGGTTTTGGGAAGTCCGACCGGGTATACCTTACCTGTTTCAACACCAAAGACCTTGGCATATAATGAAGCCGTTTGCTTATTATTAACGATCAGGTGGGTAATATTACGGTTAGCCCTTCTTTCCAGCTTCTTTAATCTTCCTGTATTGGCATCCTGACCGAATTTCTTGATTGTGCCGGTGCCATGCCATAGCTGTACCACCTTAACATTACGCTTTACACGAATATATGCCATGGGTAGGAACACATTATCCATCAGTATTATTTTCGATCTGGCCAGACTGTAGGGCTTTACAAAGAAAAATGATAAGAGTTTTAAAATACTCTTAAAGCCCTTTACAGACTCGGTTTCTGCTTTGGTGATATAACTATAATAATATCCCTTCTTTAACTTATTAAGCTCCTTAATGACAAGACCGACATTACTGTCCTCGCCGGTATCATGGGTCATGATACCGAATACCCTTTTTTCGTCCACAGGAAGAGGTCTGCAAATATAATAAACAAACGCAAAGATAAAATATCCTATTGTTTTAATCATAATCACAACCCCTTTCAAAGCTTCGTGATAATCTCTATAATCCTAGCCGACGCATTACCATCGTCAGCATGGTTGTATTTAGCTACGAATGCATCATACTTATTCTCATACATCTTATAATCATATTCCTTTATTGACTGAATAAGCTTCCTTGTAGTCGTAACCACAGGACCGGGAGCTTCAGTTATAAGGTCAAAATAAAATCCCCTCAGTATATCCTTATATTCATTTAGATCATAGCAGTAAAACAGCATAGGTCTTCTTAATATACTGTAATCGAACATAACAGAGGAATAATCAGTTACCAGCATATCCGATACCAGATATAAGAGTGAAATATCAAAATCGATATCGAAGGTGTATATGAAACCCTCATAAGGGGACCAGTCAATATTGTCCTTTATTAAGTAATGGTATTTTACGATAAATACGGTATCATCCTTTAACTCCTCCATGAGTAACGAGAAGTCCATACCGGTATTAAACTTATATATGCCATTGCCGTAAAACTCATTATCCCTCCAGGTTGGAGCATAGAGAATTATCCTCTTATCCTTAGGCAGTCCAAGCATTTCTTTAATCGAATTGATATCATCCTTATTATTCTTATAAAAGAGGATATCGTTTCTTGGATAGCCGATTTCGAGTATCTCTTTTTTAAAGCCAAATGCTCTTCTGAAAATCACAGAGGAGTACTTATTCTGTGAGATTAGATAATCCCATGTCTGTACATTATTATAGAAGTTTCTCTTATAATCCTGAAGGTCAGTCTCTCCTGACATGTATATAGCATCAAGATCCAGTGCCAGCTTCTTTAAGGGTGTCCCATGCCATGTCTGTATGTAGGTTGTATCCTGTCTCTTTATAATATATTGGGGAAATCTCGTATCGCTTATCCATATGCCTGCAATGGCAAAATAATAAAAATACCGGAATCGGCTTCTTATGATTATCTTAGCCGATCCCTGTATTTTAGTATTCCTGTCATCAAGTATGATATAACAGCGGTATTTCCTGTCGAGCCCTCTGCGAACCATCTCATCATAAATCGCCTTTGGATTACCGGTAAAATTCCTGCCCAGGTTGCTCTCAAAAAGGATGATTTTATGATTTACAGGCATTATCTTGGTTAATATCTTATAAAAGAATAATACCATCTGTTTTAGGATTCTCATTCCAATTACCATACCTTTCATTTATCTGATTAATTATGAAGGTCTTCCTTAATCTTTGTAGTTGATATGCCCTCCGTTCTTGGAAGATATACAACCTCACAATAATCCTTTAGAAAATCGAACTTACCCTTCCAATCATCACCCATGACGAATATATCCACATCATTATCAACCACATCACGGATTTTTTGCTCCCAGGTATATTCCGGTATTACCTCATCCACATAGCGTATAGCTTCCAATATAATCTTACGGTCTTCATAGCTATGATAGGCCTTTTTATTTTTTATGGCATTAAACTCATCCGTTGATAATACGACAATTAAATAGTCTCCCAACTCTCTTGCCCTTCTCAGTAAATTAATGTGACCAACATGTAAAAGGTCATATGTTCCATATGTGATTACCTTCTTCATATTCCATCTATTCTCCCGTCTCGGGAATTTCCTCCTTCTCTGATTTAATTGTCTCTTCCTCTTTTATCTCAGGAATTTTCTTTTTCTTCTTTTTCTTTTTAGGCTTTTTGGCTGCCAGCTCACCGATATATTCCTTCTCATAGACATTACATATCTCTTCAACCGGTCCATCGGCAATCAGAACTCCCTTATCAAGAATTATTGCCCTGTCACAGATTCTTCTAATCTGTTCAATCGAATGTGAAACGAATAATACGGTTACCCCTCTTTCGAACATGTCGAGTATACGCTTCTCACTCTTCTTACGAAACTTAGCGTCTCCTACGGACAGAACCTCATCGAGTATAAGGATATCCGGGTCCATTATGGTTGCTATGGAAAATCCCAGTCTTGCCTTCATACCCGATGAATAGTTTTTAACCGGTACATTAATGAAATCACCCAGCTCAGAAAACTCCACAATATCATTAAATTTCTCATTAATGAAATCCTTAGGGTAGCCCAGAACGGCTCCATACAGATAAATATTTTCCATTCCTGTATACTGGGCGTCAAAGCCTGCCCCCAGCTCCAATAAAGGCACGACCTTTCCCCTGACATTTAGTTCGCCCTCCGAAGCCTTTAATACACCGGCTATTATCTTTAGAAGCGTACTCTTTCCCGCACCGTTTAAACCGAGTATTCCCAGGCGTTCTCCCTTATTTACCGTAAAGGATATGTTTTTCAGTGCCCAGAACTCCTGGTATCTGATTTCATTCTTCAGTAATTTAATAAAATATTCCTTTAAATTATCTACTTTCTTTTCCATAAGGTTGAATCTCATACCAATGTCATCAACCATAATAACCTCTTTACTCACAATATCCTCCATATTCGAATCTGCTGCAATTTCAGCATTGCTTCGAATTTTATTTATATATTCAGAATGAATTTATCCTGCTTCTTATAGAACAGTATAATGCCTATTATAAGAGAAGCAAAACTATATCCAAGCGAAACCATTAATGAATTCCCGTCAAGGGGGGTTCCATAAACACTGTTTCTGAAATTGACTATTAAATGATAAATCGGATTAAAGTAAAAAATCCATTTTGCGGGTACTATGCTGGCATCATAGAATATGGCGGAGGTATACATAATCATCATCAGAATTACACCCCATAGATATTCCATGTCTCTAAAGAATACCGCCAACGTTGCCAGAATCAATCCCATACCAAGACAAAGTATCAAAAGTAAAACCAAGGGTATTACTGCGTTGAAAATATACTTTGTGGGCTGAACTTTAAATACCAGCATGGAGCCAAGTAGCACAATCATTGAAATCAGGAAGATAATATAATTCGATAAAATATCTGACAGAGGATAGATATATTTTGGTACATATACCTTCTTAATCATCCCGCTGTTACTACGGATTGATTTCATGGCCTGCCTGGTCGACTGTGCAAAATAGGAATATAACAGTCTTCCGGTCAAGATATACACAGGGAAAGTGGCATCCGCCTTTTTCCTCAGATTCGTAAAGACCAGTGTCAGCACAATGGTTGTCAGAATCGGCTCCAGCAGCGTCCAAAGTATACCAAGATATGAACGCCTGTATTTTAACTTAATATTCTTTTTCGTAAGCTCAAATAAAAGATACTTATACTTTTTAAAATTCTTAAATACTCTCTCCAAGGCTATTCTCCTATAAGCTGATCTGCTTATTCACGTATTATCTAAATACTGATTCTACCACTTTTTTTGATGCCTGTCCATCTTCCCAGCTACAAAATCTGTTATAAAACTCCTGATACCTCTCTTTATACTTCTCTTTGATTATATCAATATCCTTAATACAGTCAACAACCTCTTGTGAAGTTAAAACCAAAGGACCGGGAACCTCCTTCTCAATATCTATATAGAAGCCTCGAAGAACATCCCGGTATTTCTCTAAATCATAGGTAAAGAACAGCATAGGTCTCTTTAAATTGGCAAAATCAAAAAACACGGATGAATAGTCAGTAATCAATATATCCGATACCAAATATAGCTCTGATATATCATCGTATTTACTCACATTATATGCAAAGCCTAATAAATCACTGACGTCGATGTAATCCGCTATAAAATAGTGAGTCCTTATAAGTATAACATACTCATCGCCAAGTTTTCTTTTTAATAAATCCAGATCTAATTGTAGCTCAAATTTGTACTTACCCTTACCGTAAAACTCGTCGTCCCTCCAGGTAGGAGCATAGAGAATCGTCTTTTTATCCATTGGTATACCAAGGCGGTTTCTAATTATAGCGGCTATCTGGTCACGGTCAGGAGAATATAGGATATCATTTCTGGGATAGCCTGTATTAAGTATGGTATTCTCAAACATAAAGCACCGCTTAAAGGTCACACTGCTAAAACCGTTGGCGGCAATCAGATAATCCCAGTTTCTGGACTGCTTATATACCTGTTGCTTGTATTTCGGTGTCGCCGAGCTGATATCCTCGATATCAAATACCAGCTTCTTTAAGGGGGTACCATGCCAGGTCTGCAAAAACATGTTTCCCTCTCTCTTAACTGTCCATACCGGCTGTCTGCTGTTAAAAACCATATATCCGCAACGGGCTAAATAATAGAAGTACCTCAGACTAAATCGCTTAACCTTCTTATGTCTGAAAGGTATATATGTTCTTCTCTTATTAATAACCCATATACATTTGTAATTTCCCGATACGTTAGCCGAAATGTATTCATAAATGTATTTAGGGCTGTCTGAATAGCTCTTGCCAAAAAAGCTTTCGAAAAGAATCCAGTTCTTTACCATGGGTCTTTTGAGAAACACATGAATATACATAAATCTGTTAAAGGCCCTTTTGCTACGGGTAATTTTCTTTAGCTTCTTATATCCAAGATGTATCTTTACAATCCTTATTGATTTCGCTACATCCTGTTTTCTAAGTGCCTTTATAAGACGCCTCTTATATCCTCTAAGCCCTCTGATTACCTCCTTCTCTATCTCCCTAAAGAGCTTGCAAATAATAACAAAATTCTCTTCACGCCATTTGTCATTTGTACTCCTTTTTAGTTTTGGTGCATATACCCTCGTATAATAATTGATATATTTTTTGTCCAGTCTTATTTTCAGATCTGAACTCTTTGGAATTCGCCTCAGGGCCTCATAATATACATCTATATATTCATTGAACCGATTAGGGTCTCTGATCTGAGACAGAGCAGGAAAATTTATTGCATCATTATGCTTCCGCTTAACATATACTGCTCCGAATCTTTTCTTATATCTGTCGGTCTTGGATAATGCCTCCAAAAGAAACGGCAGGTCTGAGAAATAAACCAGATTCTCGGGAAATCTCAGTCTGTTTTCCTCGATTAAGCTTCGTTTAAAAAGAATACCCAGAACAGATATGTTCCTTATGCCCTTTCTCTTACTCACAAGTATACGATATGCCATTCTTGTTCTGGCCTGTCTGCGGGCCATAAGTTCCTCTTCGGTCAAATTCTCATCGCTATTAAAGGTGTCATCATCTGCCAGATGACTTTTTCTGTCCTTTCTTTCCTGTCTGGATTCCTCGTCCTCCTCACCGTCATCCTTATCGTCAGACGGATCCTCAGAATCCTCAGCCTGTTCCTGAATATCCTCCCGATCATCCTCCATCTTTATTTCAGGAGCTTTGAGGTCGTTCTCATCACTATCTTCCTCCTGATCCAAAGCCTCCTGTTCCTCCTGTATTCTTAAAAAATATACGCTTCTTTGAAACCAGGTGGTTTTCTTCTTGCCATATATGATATCATCGTCTCTCTCCTGTGCGCCTTCGACCAGTAGCTGTATGGCATCCTCATGCAGATAATCGTCGCTGTCTAGAAAATATATATAATCACCTGTTGCTTTATCAAGCCCAAGATTTCTGGCTGCTGCCACACCCGTCTTATCCTTTAGATGGAACAGTTTAATATAAAGCTTACTCTCATATTCGGAAACACATTTCAGGTCCTCATCAGGGGCATGATCGTCTATAACTAAAACTTCTAAATCATGATATGTCTGTTCTGCTAAGCTATCCAGGCAATCTCTTAAATACGCTTCTCCCTTATGAAATGGAACAATTACGCTAACTCTCATCATCCGGCCTCCAATCGTTAGGGCAAAATCATCATTACATTACGCCTATTTTTATTTTATCCCTGATTTTACAGATTAATCAAAAACAGCTGCCTGATTACATTAATGTAAACAAGCAGCTGTAATATTTATTTATATTATTAAGTATGTTTATCCTCTGATACCCAGACGATTCATAGCACTGAATATGGCTCTGATGGATGCCCTAGTGATATTGGAGCTTACTCCGACACCAAAGGTTGCCTTACCTGTTGACATATCCAGCATATGAATATATGCTGCGGCCTGTGCACCTGCACCGCCTCCTAAGGCGTGCTCTGTATAGTCAAGGATCTTGATATGGATATTCAATTCCTCCTGCAAGCCCTTCAGAACGGCATCGATAGGTCCGTTTCCGGTCGCTTCAAAGGTCTTCTCCACATCATGATCGGTGTAATGTATGACTGCATGGGTACATCCGTCCTCATGGTCCGAAATATCTTCGAATTTACATCTTCTAAAGTGAAGAGGCTCTTTCCTATCGATATAGCATTTCTTGAATTCCTCCATAATCCTGTCAGGAGCAACTTCTCCTTGCTTCTCAGATAAAGCCTGGATTACTTCCGCAAATTCCTTATGCATACCCTTAGGCAGCTTGTATCCGAAATAATTCTCCATAATAAAGGCTACGCCGCCCTTACCCGACTGACTGTTAATACGTACAACCGGTTCATAGCTTCTGCCGATGTCGGAGGGGTCAATAGGCAGATAAGGTACAGCCCATATCTCGCTCTTTCTCTCCATCATGGCGTGCATTCCCTTATTGATAGCATCCTGATGAGAGCCTGAAAATGCTGTAAATACCAGCTTACCCGCATAAGGATGTCTTTCATGAACCTTCATTTTGGTTAATCTCTCGTATACCTCTATGATATCATTGATATTACCTATGTTAAGCTTGGGATCTATTCCCTGCGAAAACATATTATATGCAATGGTAAGGATATCAACATTACCGGTTCTTTCTCCGTTGCCGAACAAAGTACCCTCTACCCTGTCTGCTCCGGCAAGCATTGCCAACTCCGTTGCCGCGATGCCGGTACCACGGTCATTGTGAGGATGTACGCTTAAGATTACACTATCCCTGTTCTTAAGATTCCTGTTCATCCATTCAATCTGGTCCGCATATACATTAGGGGTATTCATCTCCACAGTAGAAGGCAGATTGAGGATTATCTTATTCTCCGGAGTAGGCTTCCAGATATCCATTACCGCCGTGCATACCTCCAGAGCATAATCCAGCTCTGTCCCTGTGAAGCTTTCGGGTGAATATTCCAGTATTATCTCACCTGGGAATTCCTCAGCATATTCCTTAACCAGCTTCGTACCGTTAATGGCAATATTTTTGATTTGCTCCTTGTTCATATTAAATACCACATCTCTTTGAAGTACGGACGTGGAATTATATATATGAACTATCGCCCTTGGTATTCCCTCTAATGCTTCGAATGTTCTTCTTAACAGGTGCTCTCTACACTGTACCAACACCTGAACAGTTACATCGTCAGGAATCATCTTACGGTCAACAAGCTGCCTTAAAAAATCAAACTCAATCTGTGATGCTGAAGGAAATCCAACCTCTATTTCCTTGAAGCCCAAATCTACCAGCAGTTGAAAAAATTCCACCTTTTCTTCGACTACCATAGGCTCTATTAATGCCTGATTTCCATCTCTCAAATCAACACTACACCAAATAGGTGGGTTGATTATCTCCTTATTAGGCCATTCCCTGTCCGGTAAATCGATAACCGGATTTCTTCTATATCTTTTAAAATTCATCATAACAAATCCTCCTGAATAATATAATTATAATTAATAATAATTCATAAATTAAAATTATATTAGCCTCGGAGTCGATATATCACACTGTACTTCTTTACTATAAATAATGTAATATCATCTACACGAGTCCCAATTCATCAGATCCCTTCTTTTAATTATTTATTTTATAATATTATGATGACTTATGTATAAATATGAGGTCACTGGAATATAGTGACCTCAATTATAGCACCGATAAATTCAATTGGCAACTATTTTTTTGCGTACCTCCTACGGCTGATAAATTAGACTTAAAATTATTTTTGAAGTATCATCTATAACAATATACTTCGAAATATCAGTCTCAAGGCTCAGGCTGTATGTACCAGGAGAATAACCCATTAAATTAATATATGGCTTTAGGGTATTCCTTGTTACATCTTCAATCTCGCTTTCAGGTCCTTCAATGCTGATACTAATAGGCCCTCTGGTGATGAAGGTTTCTTTGAGACTAATGGGCTTGTTCCTAAGCTCGATATCGTTTGGCCATATGGATAATTCCCTGGTTTCGAGCTTTTCTATAGAAATATTTACTGATGCGGTTGTATCCGTATCGACGAGATGCACTCCGTCATCTAACCAATCCTGTAAATCCACATAATCCACTATATCGGTAGTCGCATCAGTTATATCTATTTGAACTTCAAGGCCGTTTATTTCATGCAATTTGCTGTCATGCGCAGCAATTTCTATTGTCTTCGGTTGATATTCCAAACCTGTCATGATATAGCCGCTGGCGGGCTGCCCGGTTGCAGTAATCGTCAGGGGAATCTCCTTTACCCTATACAGATCAATCTCCACATCAATATAGGAATGACTGAAAGTCAATCGGGTTGCATCTATTTCTTCACCGTCCTCATCGAGAGCTTTCGGCCTCAACAGTCGGGTAACCTTTCTTGTTGCTCCCTCGACATCAGCCTCTACAATAACCTGTTTGATTTTATCTACTCTGCTCTTCGGGCCGTCTACCCATATCATATTAGGTCTTGCTGTCTTGGAACCAATATAATATCCTTCTCCGACCTTACCCTTTTCTACTACATTTATCTTTATTTCCCTCTCGGATAATTCCTCAATAGAGATATTAAGATAAGCATCCTTCCCGGTATCCACAGTGACATCATTTTCAAATCTTTTGGGAGTTACATTTATTTCTACCGAATTGAATTTTGATAAATTCTTAAAGTCTGCAGTTGCTTCAAAATCCGATTCCCTTAGGCTCTCCAAAATAGACCTTCTGGCAGATACCTTGAACTCTATAGTCTCTCCCTTTTGAATTTCATAGCTTTGAGTTTTGGTCTTTACAAGCTCCTCATTCAAAATGGTTACAGGCACAGTAAATGTATCATAACGGACAGGGTCATTTACATTCGTTATAACTAACCACAATAAAGCTGCAAGAAGTATAGACAATATTTTTAAACCAATATTCCTAGTCAACTTCTCTTTCATTCCTTAGTCTTCCTTTCCAAAATTTCAACCGTTTATTGTCAACCGCCTTTTTCTGAGCATCAATCAGCTTCGCCCTTAGATAATCACCGTCTACGTTGCGAATCAGCTTTCCTTCCTTTGCTATAGAAACCTTACCCGTCTCTTCGGATACAATTATAGTAAGACAATCAGACATCTCGCTGATGCCTATTCCGGCACGATGTCTTGTACCCAGGTCCTTACTTAATTGTGTATTATCAGACAGGGGCAGATAACATGTTGCGGCAGCTATTCGATTTCCTCTAAGAATTACTGCACCGTCATGAAGCGGTGTGTTTCTTTCAAAGATATTAATCAATAACTCACTGCTTATTATACTGTCAATAATAATGCCGGTGCTTTCAAATTCATTTAATGATATCTCCTCCTCTATAACCATCAGAGCACCGGTCTTCTTTCTGGCTAATTCAAAGGTAGTCCGTATTATTTCATTTAGGGTATGATCAGAAAATCTCTCATCCTTATTGTCATCGAAGATAAGAATTGAACGTACTATGTTTTTCTTACCCAACTGCTCCAGGGCTTTTCTAAGCTCAGGCTGAAAAACGATTAAAATCGCAATAATACCCACATCTATGGTATTGGATATAATCCATATCACGACATTTAATTGGAAGATAACCCCGATAAACCAGAACAGCATAATAACAGCTAGTCCCTTAACTAAGGTCCAGGCTCTGGTTTTCTTTATCCATTTAACCAAATGATAAATAAGGAATGAAAGTATAATGATTTCTATGATATCGGTGACAGTAACATCCGGTATCGCATATTTATAATCATTAATTAAATTCCTGATTGCATCCATTCGCTTCTCTCCCACGATTATTTCTATTCATCTTTATTATTGTATTCTTCCTCTTCGTAATCATAATCTTCTGTCTCATCGGTATCAGGATCACTAAACTCTCTTTTACCGGACTTCTTCACATTAATATGCTTGACATTTACCTGTGACACAGTAACAGTCACCTTCGGTACGGCTTTCACATAATAGTAATATACATCATCCTCAAACTGTGCATATTCCGCACCGGAATAGTCCAGTGTCAGTCTAAAGAAATGAATAATGTATACAAGACCCACAGACAGAATCGTTCCTAAAATCATGCTTAATATCTGATCAGACCTGCTTAATACTAAATAACTGATTAAGAAGCCCAATATACTTGTCAGTCCGCCTGCCAATATTGAAATTTCAAAGGCATAATCAAAGGACATTTTTCTTACGAAATAAGTAACCATAATGATTAATGCAAAGATTACGATTGTCATAATCATCTGTCTGTTGCCTGTAAAGCTGTCAATCACATGGGTGTAAAGCTGAATAATATCCTCAATCGAAATATTTATCTGCATGGTAACCGCAGATTTAATTATCTGAAACAGGAAATATATAATTACACCACAGCTTGTCGGAACCATTGCTATGGGGGTGGAAATCAAACCGAGTAAAATAGGAATAACATACGGTATCTTCAAAAGGAACAAGACCGGTATGGCAAGAAGTACATATCCGTGCCTTGGTGTATATCTCGCAAACAAAAAGTACAGTATCATCAAAATCACTATAACTATGACAGACAAAATCGGGGATACAAAATATATGTGAAGTACAGAAATGACACCTGCAAGAAGTACCATGACAGCCGAAGGCGTGAATGCACTTAATAAAGAGATGCCAAGTACAATCGGTAATGCCTTAAGCCTCTCATCATATCCTATCTCTTTATTTATTGTCTGAAATGCTATAAATGCAAATATAAACTTTATTATAGGCAGAAGATATGCGTCATACCTTTGATAAAAGTTTTTAACTCTTTCTCTTAATTCGAGTAATTGCAACATCATCTATTCCTCCAAACCTAAGACTCATGGGTAGACTCATTGTATACCTTTTCGAGCCTTTTTAATAATTTAAAATACCTTGAGAGCTTTTTTCTGGAGGCATCATATTTCATGGAATACCCAGCAATCGAACCCAAGCCGTATAAAGTAATAGTCATCAGATAGAATCCAAGTACATAGGTTCCAATCAATTTGTAGTCCAGAACAACCGCATTCTTAATCAGGTACTCCAGTCGATAAAATGCTATCAAAGCAAGTATCAATGCATATCCTATGGTCGCGGTAATAATCGATTTAAGCGTCTGAAATCTTACATAATCTGTTTTATAATATTTACTTAGATGAATGTCTTCTTTACCGTCCTTTTTCTCATAAACGGCAAGCTTTGTCATCAGTCTAATCTTCTTAAAATTTAACATATTGCCTCCTGTAAAACACATTTAGCACAATCTATTCTACCTATCGTGAATAGTATATCACAATCACTTATGATTTTGTAGGTTTTTTTATAATTTGGCAATATTATAATCTTATATATTCGCGATATGGTCCAATACGGAAGGTTATAACGAGATGTGTTTCAGTGCATGAAGAAAAAAGCACCTACATCTAGTTTTCCAACTAAACGTAAGTGCCCATATTTTAATCCTAATCAAGCTTCTTCA
>JAAYTK010000082.1 GCA_012523775.1 Clostridiales bacterium
GGTTCAGGTTCTGAGGGATTTAGTTCTGTTGGAGAAACATCCGATGGGGGATTTATTGCGGCAGGTTTCACATTCAGTATTGATGGTAATTTTACATTTAGAAACAAAGCAGAAGAGAAAAATGCTTTCTGGATTGCGAAGCTTGATAGAAATGGACTTATGGAGTGGCAGGATTGCATAGATGTTGACGAAGTAAATGCATCTTTTTTAGAAGGGATAGCAGTACATCAGACGGAAGACGGAAACTTCTTATCCATGGCACGCTCCTATGACAAAAATGTAGTCTTATTTAAATATAATGAAGACGGTACATTAGGCTGGAGTAAGGAATTGTATTTGGAAGCGTATGACTATTGGTGGGAGGATTTTAATAATAAAATTGTTCGAACATATGATATGCAACTAACAGATGACGGTGGCTGTATATGCTATGGGCACTATTTTGGTGGGAAATTAATCAAGCTAAATACAGATGGCGACGTTATTTATGAATATTATACAAATTCCCATCTGGATAACATCCGATACATAAATCCGGTTAATCATAGTATGATAACTAGCTATATATCATCTGACAGCGAAAAAGAACCTTCTTTTTCACTAACTTATTGGACTCATAGTAATAATAAAGTCAAATAAAGAATGCTTTACCGGGTAGGGGTTCAATTATTCTTTCACCAAGATACCATCTCGCATTTGATAAGTAATGTCCATCCTATCGAGTATGCCCATATCGTGGGTGACAACCACAACACAATAGTTGCGTTCATGTGCTAGGTGGGCGAGCAAAGTGATAATATTACGGGAGTTCGTACTATCCAGATTTCCTGTAGGCTCATCCGCCAAGATAATATTCGTATTCATCGCCAACGCCCGTGCGATGGCAATGCGTTGCTGCTCACCTCCCGAGAGCATGGAAGGAAAGCGGTTGAATACCTTGTCTGTCAAGCCCACACTTATGATATGCTCTTTAGCACTCTTTATTGCATCCCGAGGGCTCACTCCTTGTAGCTCCATCGGATACATCACATTCTCGAGTGCCGTCAAACGCGGGAAGAGCCTAAAGCTCTGGTAGATCATCGCTACATTGTTGCGACGATATTTATCTAAATCGAAAGTACGGGTGGAGATGCCATGAAAAAGTACATCGCCTTCATTTGGTAAGTCCAGTCCCGCCATAAGCGAAAGCATGGTGGACTTACCACTACCGCTTTTGCCGATAATGGCATATATAAGTCCTTGCTCAAAGGAGCAGCTAACGTCGTTCAACACCTCCACGGTGTGATATTTGCTACTGTACGAGTAACGTACAGACTGAAGTGAAAGGATACTCATAACGGCCTCCTTATTCTTTCTCTGATAATATCGAGAGCGCACTCTTGGCGTTTTGCTTCAAAGCAGAGAGTGCTCCACTGATTGCATAACATATGAAAAATGTATAGACTCCCGGTGTAGTAAGCTGCGTGATACCCTCGCGTACATACCATATTGCTACGGCGGGTAGTGCGCCAAAGATCAAAAGCAAAATCTGCTCGCCGAATATCGTGGCAAATATACGGCTCTTCGGAGTTCCCATACCACGCATGAGGGCGATATCCTCACGGCGATTGTTGACGGCAAGGAAGCCCATGATAAGTCCCAATATACATACAAGTACGAGGAGTACAGGATAAAGTATCTCCAGATATTTGCTACGCTGTGTAATAGAACTGAGGGTTTCATTGAACTGCCCGTCTTCGACCACAACACATATACGAATATTGTTAGCTGTTCTGGGACCAGAAAAGCCCATTTGTTCAAGACCGTCCTTCACCTCGCCCAATTTGCGGGGATCTCGGATTTTAAAAGTCAATGCCGAAACATATTTATTATCCAGCATCACATCGATTATCTGCTGCTGTGAGAACGTGATGCCACTTCCCCCCTTGGAGGATTCTGCTGCCCTCCCAGTCGCGTAAGTAAAATACCGACCGGTAGTGGGCTCTGAATTATCATTACTAAGCTCAATGAGGGATGAATGCGCGGGGTCAAGAGCACCGAGTGGTAGCGGACAGTAAATGTTATTTTGGTTCGCCACACGCATAAAGCTCCCTACCACCAACATATCCATACTCATAAAGGCTGAGTTGTGGAAAAAATAATCTTCTACATAGACTCGTATGGTGTCTCCTGGTTTGATGCCATGTTCATCCATAAAATGTGTCGATACGATGCACGGTAACTTTTCCCATTCACGGCTGGAAAAACGGGTCTCATCCCATTCAGCCATAAATTCTCCGTGAAATTCGCCGAAATAAAACTCGGGTGCATTCTTTACGGAGTCAGTAAATACTATGTTTGGCCCGGATATAAGGGCATTTTGTAAATTCTCCAGTTCAAAGGAGCTCATAGGCATAGGCACAGGTTCTACATGCCCGGCTGTGCCATCCGCATACACAGGTATACCGAGATAAGCGTAATTTAAGGTATAGGTGTATGCAGGGTCGCTTATATGCTCAAAACTCATAAGAGTTTTGGCGAACGTATTTTGGATGACAAGCCTGTCTGAAAACTTGCCGTCCATCTGAGCGCAATATCCCAGAATTTCTGTATTTTCATAAAGCTCCTTACGCGCCGTATCATATGAGGTGAGGGTTGCTTGCAGAACGGATACGAACAGCAATGCCGTCGCGCATAGTACAGGAGTCAAAAGTGAACGTACTCCGCCACGTCGTATAGAGAGTATAGCATGACGCAACGAACCCGATAGTGCAACAGAGGATTTTCTAGGGGAACGGCGTACCCGCATTCGTGTTCTTAATGAAATCAGCTTCCCGCTTATGGTTCTTTCAGCAAAATAAAGGCAAAGTGCAATAGAAATCAGAAACACACCCAAGCCGACTGCAGTGGCCAAAGGGTATGACAGAGTCACAACGGGCGTAAATTCCTTGATAATGCCTTTAAAGGCATCGCTGTAACGTGTATCAACGGCTTGAAGCTCAGATACAAATTCATAGGAGAATCCAATCAATCTCTCTGCATATCCCGTTCCTATAAAAATTCCTATCATAATGGCTATGAGTGCGATTAGGCTTGTACCAACCATCAGATAAGTACGCACTTCGCTCTTTCTCGTACCAATACAGCGCATAATTTCAACAGTGTCCCGTTGTTTGTCCGCAAACAAGTAGGAGAAAAAAGCGAGCACCGCAAGCGTCACCGCAAGAGCTATGGCTGAAAGTGCTATGGCTGCTTTTTGAATAACCTTCAGTGCGTCCGCCGTGGCTTGATAGCCCTGATCGTAAACACTAATGAATATACGCTCGGGCAGCAATGGCTCTATTTGAGATAAGAATGTATCCACGGTTCCGTTTTTTATAGTAGCCTGTCCTAAATTATAAAAATAGCGTACAGGCCCCGTCGAGTAAGATGTGGAGGGTATGTATACGTTGCGATGATAATCTGAATGGTGGTTAACAATACCTATTATGGTCAATGTCTCCGTACGAGACATCTTATCGCCCCATGTATATGTGGTGGCGTTTTCATCATCCGGCAGACGGATGTTCAACGCATCACCCACCTTCAAATCAAGGTCGTTGGCAAGGGTTTGGGAGATTACGCATACCTTTGCTCCGTTATCACTCTCTTGACTTGTGAACAGACGACCAGAAACAAGCTGCAAATAGTTTTGGTTGAACTCCACAAGATCGCCAGGTTCCCGGACACGACAGATTGTTAGCCCATTATTCATAGCTGTATAGTACTGTGCTATGATATTATAAATGTTATTTTCTTCAGCATGTAAAGCTTCGACTGATTCTATTTGGTAAAACGGCTTGATTGTAGAGCAGTCTACTCCTGCTTGCTGCGCAATCCAGCTATAAAAGGGCATCAGCTTCACAGACAGTCCATTTCCGCTAATCCTGTAATTATCTGCGTGGATTACATAGGTGGCGTTCGGATCAGGTGTAAACCCGAAATCTCCCTTCTCATTTTCTATGAACACGGCTTGCCCAGCCTCATAGGAACTGAAAGAGTATAGGCTTTCCACTAATTTACCGTAATAAGGGCTGTCCTCAGCATACTGCCTAATCCCGGTTACGATAAGCACACAGGGTGAACTATATTCGGCACTCCGCTCTTTGGAAACAAAACCGGATGCCGTACCCATACTCACGTCCGAAGGTTGCCAAAGGAGAACATTTTCGTTTGCCGCAATTGCATCAAAATCGATTCCCGCAACATCTGCAAGCATGACATCGCTTTTGCTTCCTTTGTTCGAACCGTAATCTTCAAGATATTCCATATTGACTATTGTGGTACAGTTAGCGTCCCAATCACGCAGTATGGAGGCACTCGATACCCATATACTGGCACCCAGGTACAAAAATGCCGTCACTGCTGCAATCAGGAATGTGAACAAAATAGTCTTAACCGGTGTCCGGATTATACTCTTTATGCTGTTACGAAAAATCATTGTGATTACCTTTCTCAGATTGATGATATTTAGTTTATATACACCGATATAATTTGTCAATATAATATAGGCCGTGACACTTACTTAATCCATTATACACATGGTAATGTTTTAATCTGTGTATTATCTACTTAAAATTCTCTGATATAATATCAGAATATTTTTCCCTATTCCTTTTTAGCCAAGTGTTAGCATACGAACAGGACGCAGTGGCCTTTATACCCTTTTCCCTTAAATGTTTTGCAACTAACTCAAGCATGTCTCCTGCTATCCCCTGTCCTCTTAATGCAGGATTAACATAAGTACGATTAATATTTACTTCATTATCTCCTGTAGAAACAAAGGTCACTTCAGCCATTAAATCATTTTCATTACTAATACTAAATATACGCCCATCCTCATAATTCCACTTCATAATCGTCACCTCGCTATTATGGTTACTTCAATGATAGTATGTTCCCCTGAACCTGTCTACAATAAATAACAAAATACTAATGATAAGTTATTATACTTAATAAGGAAGCAACTACTGACACAAGTCAGTAGTTACTTCCTTTTAAGTATAGTGGGGATATTTTATGTTTAAATAATTAATTATATCTCTAATATATGTCTTAGCATCTTATTGAAATTTTTGGCCTCCCAGGCGCTTCTTCCGACAAACAAGCCATTGATATTAGGATCAGACAACAATATACGGGCATTATCCATATTGACGCTACCGCCATATAAAACCGGTATGCTACAACCTGTTTCCTCTCCAAGTATATCAACTAAGACACTTCTTATATGCTTATGTCGTTTTGTCGCATAGCTCTTGCTTATGGGAGTACCATTGACACCTATTGCCCATACCGGCTCATATGCAATCCATAATAATTTATCGGCATCAGTGCTTTTTATTGAACTCAGTGCTGTCTTAAGCTGTATGCTTAATATCTCATCCTGAATGTTGCAATCCTTTTGCTCTTTAGTCTCACCGATACATAGCAATGCCGTCATTCCATGCCTTATAGCAGCCTCAACCTTCTTTTTTACTTGATAATCAGTTTCACCAAAGACATGCCGTCTTTCAGAATGACCTATTTCTACTATATCTATACCTATTTCCTTAAGCATTACCGGGGAGATTTCGCCTGTATATTCGCCTTCATCCTCCCAGCACATATTTTGTGCTCCCAGCATTATATTCGAATCATTAAGCTTTTTTTGCGCTTCAGCCAATGCAGTAAATGATGGAATTACAAAGAGCCTAGCTTGTTCGGGACTGATATCATGGGTTGCTTCAACTAGTTCTTCTATAAACTTTGTAGTGTCCGCTATCGTTTTGTACATTTTTGTATTTGTACCAAAATATAGCTTTTTAGTCTCTTCCATCAGCCTACCTCATTGTACATATTTGATTTTTATCCTCTATTTCTATAATTGCTTCAATCTTAGGAGTTGATGAGGAATCAACAAATTCATTATTAAGCCACTCCCATAATATTTTCTTTGCCAGTTCCTCTCCAATAACACGTTCTCCCATACAAAGCACATTTCCATTATTGCTTAATTTTAGTCTCTCAGCAGAATATGGGTCGTGGCATACACCCGCCCTTATTCCTTTAAATTTGTTAGCTGTTATTGCCATTCCAAGACCGGTTCCGCATATTAATACACCGTGCTTTTTATAATCACTTTCAATTATTTTATTGCAGACCTTCTCAGCAATATATGGATAATATGTAGAATCATCCGGAGTAAAGCATCCGACATCCTCTACATTCACACCTTTACTTTCCATAAAGCTTACTAACTTACTTTTTAAGTTAACAGCTGCATTATCACAGCCAATTACAATTGTTCTCATCTATATTCTCCTTGTCATCTGATATTACTTGAGCCGACTTTTTCTTTCTGATAAATACTTTTCAAAGCTTTCCAAAGTCAAATTAACAATAAGCTCCGGTGGGTATTGCAATTCGTCTAATAACCGCATTATGGGAGAGACGTTTCCCACCATAGTATAAAAATGAGCATCACTAGCTACACATACACGTGCCTGCATTTGTTTGCAAATGTTTATATATTTTATCAGACTTGGCATACTTCCTGTTCTAATAGCCGAAAGGGAATTGTTGTTCATTTCAAGTAATTTGTTTTGTTTGATAGCTTCCTTTACAACACTTTCAAAATCACAAACCACCTTAGGGTCCTCAGGATGACCTAAAGTATCAATATGGGGGTTTTGAAGCGCTTTAATATATGCATTAGTATTCTGCTCAATAGTACCTCCGACTAAAACAGGTCTGTGAATACTAGCAATTACAAACTCACAGTAGGGTAAATATTCATTATGGATATCAATACATCCATCAAAGTCAATGATGTTCGCTTCAATCCCCCTATATATCCTAACCCCATCTATTTCCTGCGGAATCATTGTCTGGCTTAGGGGAGTGTAGCCAGGAGCTCCTTGGGGCATATCAGGACCATGTTCAGTAAGGCATATTCCTTTTAATCCTTTTTGTCTTGCAGAATTAACATTTTCCGTTAATGTACTCCATGCATGACCGGATACTACAGTATGTGTATGTGTATCTATTTCGGGTACTCTCATAGCTAAATTCAAAATCAACAACTCCATTTATTTTTTTATATCTAAGCTTTTTTATGTTTTCTTTTCCTTTTGAGGCTTATACCAAGTATGCCTTTTGGAAGGAATAACACCACAACTATGAAAAATACTCCTATTATCAACTGATATCGTTGTGTGTATGCACTCACAAAATCCTGCAATATTATATATATCAAGGAACCAAGTAATGCACCCTCCAATTTACCTGAACCTCCTATTAAAACCATAAATAAAATCATTATGGACGTATTCATCGATAAGGTATTTGGAGATATCAAGCCATAAAATGATACTGATAATATACCTGAAATTGCGGCAAAAACAGCTGAAATTATTATAATCACATATCTAAGCAGCTGGGTATTAAATCCCATAGCTTTCATCTTTCTGTCGTTCTCACGTGTACCCTGTAAAGCAATACCAAAAGGAGAATTCACTATCCTCTTCATGACTAGATAACATTATCATCCTAACGATCAGATGTTTGAATCTGCAGAGGGAGTCTCACTGATTCAAAGAATTCGAGCAAATAAAATGTTTGTATCAGCCTCCGGTATTCACAAGGAGCTTGGAATAACCTGCGCCAATAATTATGAGGTTGTCACAAAGCGTTCTGCGTTGAATTCCTCATATACCAAAATATTGCTCGCGGACTCCAGTAAATTCGGAACAATCAAACAGGGTTATTTTGCTCAACTTAATGATATTGACATTATTGTTACCGATAATGAATTGAGCAATAATTGGAGACAGTTTATTACTGAGCAGGGAATCAAACTGCACCTTGTTTAGTATATTTTTTAAATTGTTACTAAACCTTGCTTATGAAGTAGAGAAATCATGTTATAGAATTTATTTTCCCTCTTGGATGTACTAATCAAAAAGGGCTATCGACTTAAATCGATAGCCTTTTTATGTTATGCTTTTTTATTCTTTAGTCCACCTTCCATCCGGCCAAATACTTCTCTTGATCCTCGGTAAGCGTATCAATATTTACATTCCAATGGCTGAGCTTTCTTTTTGCTACCGTATAGTCAATTTCCTCCGGAACCGCTATTACATTATTGTTTAAGCTTCCTTTATTTTTAACTAAGTACTCGGCACTAAGTGCTTGTATCGCAAAGCTCATGTCCATAATCTCCGCGGGATGACCGTCCCCTGCTGCCAGATTGACCAATCTTCCCTCTGCCAGAAGGTATATCCAATTATTATTATCCATTTGATAACCTACGATATTATGCTTTTCCTTACGGGAGTTTTTAGCGTTCTTTATTAATCTGTCGACCTCTATCTCTACGTTAAAATGACCGGCATTACAAAGAATTGCTCCATCCTTCATGGACTGCATATGCTCCCATGTTATGACGCTTTTACAACCGGTTACAGTAATGAAAACGTCTCCGATTTTTGCGGCTTCTTCCATTGGCATGACATTAAAACCGTCCATAACCGCCTCGATAGCCTTAACCGGATCAATTTCAGTAATTATCACGTCTGCTCCGAGGCCCTTGGCTCTCATGGCAACACCCTTACCGCACCATCCATAACCGCAGATAACTACCTTCTTGCCTGCTACTATAAGATTTGTGGTTCTGTTTATTCCATCCCAAACAGATTGACCCGTACCATATCGATTATCAAAAAGATACTTACATCTTGCATTATTTACGGCAATCATGGGAAATTTTAGCAGATTATTCTTTTCCATAGCCTTAAGTCGAATTATTCCGGTGGTCGTTTCCTCGCACCCTCCAATTACATTACCAATCAACTCAGGATATTTCTCATGAATTAGATTTACCAAATCTCCTCCGTCATCAATTATAATGTTTGGCTCACTAAGAATAACCTTTTCAATATGGCTGTTGTACTCTTCTGTTGTAGCATTATACCATGCATATACATTCAGTCCGCATTTTACCAGCTCTGCCGCCACATCATCCTGAGTGGATAACGGATTGCTGCCCGTTATATACATCTTTGCTCCGCCTGCCGCAAGAACCTTACATAGATATGCTGTCTTTGCCTCAAGATGAATGGACAGAGCTATACGTAAGCCCTCAAATGGTCTTGTCCTCTTAAAATCTTCTTCAATCCCATTAAGCAAAGGCATGTTCTTTCTTACCCACTCAATTTTCTTATGACCGCTTTCATGTTTTGTTATGTCTCTAATAATACTCTCCATGATTTCTCCTTTATATAAGTAATCTTTTGCTTATATTCCTGATATGATATTTTACCTTTTCTTCATCTATCGTTAGGAACTCATTGTCTCTCATAAGTATTTTCCCGTCGACGATAACCGTGTTGACCTCATCACCGTTTGTCGAGTATGCCAATGCAGACAGCAGGTTGTTTCTGGGATAATATTGAGGTTTATCGATATCCAAAATGGTAATATCCGCTTTATATCCGACTTCGATTTTCCCTATTTTATTGTCAAATCCCAATGCCTTGGCTGCGTTAGCTGTTGCAAATTTAAAGCCTGTGGATGCGGATATGACATCCGCCTTCTCTTCCATTCCTTTATGAATTAAGGTGACGAATTGAAGCTCCTTAAACATATTTAATGTGTTATTGCTGGCTGCACCGTCGGTTCCCAGACATACATTAACGTTCCTGTTTAATAGTTTCGTTATGGGAGCTATACCGTTACCCAGTTTAAGATTACTCACAGGACATGTAATTACATTAACCTTCTTTTCTGATAATATATCAATATCATTATCCGATAAATATACACAATGAGCTGCCAGGGTATTAAGCTCAAACAACCCCAGCCTGTTCAGAAACTCGGTAGGAGTACATTTGTATTTATCATAAATTTCTGCTATCTCATTTCTGCTTTCTGACAGGTGTATGTTGATGCCAAGATTGTAATCCTTAGCAAAATTTATTACATTGAGCAGATATTTATCGTCACAGGTATAGGGGGCATGAGGCGCTATAACGAAGCTTATTCTGTCATTTCCCTGTCCTTTCCAGAAGTCTATTTCTCTCTTGGCCTCGTTTATTCTTTGCATACCTCCCTCGTCGTCACCGCTGCCCACAAGGCCTCTGGATAAACATGCTCTTATACCTGTATCATCGACCGCCCTGCAGGCCTCGTTAATAAAAATATACATGTCGGTAAAACAGGTGGTACCGGTCCTTATCATTTCCATAATACCTAACATCGTGCCCCAATAGGCATCCTCACCGGTAAGCCTATCCTCCAGGGGAAGGATTTTTTCGAACAGCCACTGACTGAATGGCAAATCATCCGCATAATTTCTAAACACTGTCATATATGCGTGAGTATGACTGTTGATTAGTCCGGGTATGGCAAGCTTATTCTTACCATCAATAATTACGTCTGCTTCATATTCATTATTTCCTATATCGACGATTCTATCATTCTCTATATAAATCGATGTCTCCTTAACCTGAAAATCTGCTTCTTTTTCCTGTACCGTCAATATGTTTTTAATTAATATTTTCATATTAGTCACCTGCCATTCATAAGCTGTTTTCAATCATATGGTACATATTATCATATTAATCAAAGCTATTCCAGCCCATATCCCATTTCGAATAAAAGCTGTGCATCCTCCTTGCCGATATCATCTTCGCTCCTATAATATGGCATCGGAAGCTTTCCTGTAAATTTAACCTCTCCCGATAATACGGATGCAACTCCGTCACCCTCTGTACCGGGCAGATAACACATAACTATACTGTCCCATGAATCTATATAATCACTGATTATCACATTTCTTCCGGCAACAATCAGGGTAATCACAGGTTTTCCCAGTTCTTCTGCTTCTTTGATGGCATCTAAATTGATGTCTGCCATCGGGCCGGTTATAGACATATCCTTTGTATCACCCATATATTCGGCATAAGGCTTTTCACCGATGGCTAATATCACAACATCAGCATCTTTCGCACGTTCGCTATCTGTTATAATTTCATATCCAAACTTATTACTGTATTCGATAAGTCCCTCCAGAATGGTCGTGCCCTCAGTAACCTTGTGTCCGTGCGCATCCACCAGCCCTTGCCAGGTCAGTCCCCATCCTCCACACTGAAGACCTATATTATCAGCCATTGGGCCTGTCACATATATCTTTTGTCCCTTTTTAAGAGGAAGAAGGTTATTGTCGTTCTTAAGTAAAACCAAAGACTTTTCCACCAGCTTCTTAGCCAGCTCACGATACTTTTCGCTTCCCAGCTCCTCCACCTCGCGGCTTACATTCTCCATATAAGGGTCTTCAAAGAGTCCGCTATCATACTTAACAGTCAGTATTCTCCTTACAGCATCATTTACTCTATCCTCGGTGATGCTGCCTTCCCCTACAGCTTCAATAATAACAGAACGGGCTTGTTCAAATTTGAATGGTTCCATCAGCATATCTATACCGGCATTTACGGCTTTAATAATATTTTCCTTGTAGCTATTACCGCTAAGCCCCGATACTGCCTCAAAATCCGATACTATAAATCCCTCAAAACCATATTCCTTCTTTAGCACTTCCGTAAGAAGGTACTCATGCTCATGCAGCTTGACTCCGTTCCAGGAACTGAATGAAGCCATGATAATCTTAATTCCGCTGTCTACCAACTCCTTATATGGTAAAAGATGTGTCTTTCTTAGCTCCTCCTCAGTCATAATGGCATCTCCCCGATCAATCAGAAAGCTGCCTTCACCAGTTCCGAATACGGCTCCCCCGTCCGCCACATAGT
The DNA here is from genome assembly GCA_012523775.1 of Clostridiales bacterium. Lineage (GTDB taxonomy): Bacteria > Bacillota > Clostridia > Lachnospirales > Lachnospiraceae > Mobilitalea. The sequence goes on from JAAYTK010000082.1 coordinate 11,805, forward strand.
GCTTTGCCGTTGCCAATACTCCATGGTCAGCCTGACCTTGTATATAAGCCTTTGCCAGCTCAGTCACGATTTCGGGATCACTGGAAAAACATTCGTAAGTCCTTCCCCACCTGGGATCCGTATTAACCGCCACGCATGGAGAGAAGTTCCATGATACTCTAATCAGCTTCATTTCTTCAGCGACGGCCGCTCCCATTTCATACATAAGCTCAGGATCATTTGCTGCTCCGAGACCGATATTATGTGGAAACACCACGGCATCTTCAACCAATGCTAAGCCGTGTACTGCATCGACACCATAAATTATGGGTATTTTCTTATCCGTCTTCAGCGCTGCATCTTGGTATTTTGTTATCATTTCGACCCAGTCTTTTACCCTATTCCTTTTAGGAAAAGAGCCTCCTCCGCTAAATACCGAGCCGAGCCCCAGTTCCTTCACATTTTTGCCAACCACCACATTTCTGCAACCCTGAACCATCTGACCCGCCTTTTCCTCTAAGGTCATAGAAGCCAGCAAAGTATCTACGTCAATTTCATCCACTATATCCGTCGAATATTCGGCTGATTTCTTGGTTGGATTTGATTCTGTGCAACCGCTAAACATCAAAATCAGTACTAATAATAACGTAATAAACTTATATCCCCTCATCATGTATTCTCCCCTTATAAAAATAATCCTCAACCCTAAAGATTGCTAAATACTATTATATAACAAAGTATGGTAATTGAAAACATTTGTATGTATTAACTGCTGTCAATAATTATGATACAATATGACTACCACAAAGGATACTATAATAGAAAGGTTATACCAATGAAACTAAATTACGACAGTTATATAGGTACTTTTATCAGAAGACCGAACAGATTTATAGCACATATAGATATAGACGGAAAAGAGGTTATTAGCCATGTTCCAAACACGGGTAGGTTAAAAGAACTGCTGATTCCTGGTGCTACCGTAATGGTCTCTCATCATCAATCAGAAAAAAGGAAGACACAATATGAGCTACGCATGGTTAAGAAGAATGATTATTGGGTCTCAATAGACTCACAGCTTCCGAATGCCTTGGCTCACGAAGCCATATCTAATGATGTAATAAAGGAACTTTCAGGATATTCTCAGATAAGAAGAGAGGCAAAATATCAGAATAGCCGTTTTGACATAGAATTATCCAAAGAACTATCGAATTCCCATGGCGATCAGGATACCCTTAAGAACATCTGTTATGTTGAGGTTAAGGGTGTAACACTCGAGCGTGAGGGATGGTCGTATTTTCCTGATGCCCCCACCGAAAGGGGAAGAAGACATATTGACGAGCTGATACATGCCGTTCAGGAGGGTTATCGGGCCGTACTGCTCTTAATAGTACAGCTGGAATATGCCGAGGGTTTTTCACCCAACAAGATTACCGATCCGGCATTCGCCGAAAAATTCGAGGAGGCTATGAATAACGGCGTAGATGTGTTGGCATACCGTTGTAAGGTTAATCCCAAGAATGTCTGGGTAACCGATAAAATTCCCGTTGTAGTATAAGAGGTACTTTAAACGGTACCAGGTACGGTACCTGGTACCGTACCTGGTACCGAATCATATACCGCTTAAACAATCTATCAATCCTTCTTTATCAAGAATTCTAAAGCTTCTGCCATAAAAATCAATTAAGCCGTCATTCTTCATCCTGGTAAGCTCCCTACACATGGAGGTGCGGGATACATTAAGGAAATCCGCCAGCTCAGTCCGATTTAGGGGAATCTGAAAGGTATAACTGCTATTTTCGAATGATGCCTTGACCAGATAACTTGCCAACTTCTCGCGCATACCCTTTAATGTCAGAAGCTCCAGCTTCCAATTCAGGTCAATGTTCTTTTCTCCAAGCACTACCATCATATTCTGTATAAGTCCAAAATGGTAGCTGCAGCTTTGTCCACAGCTTCTGATAATTTTCTCATATGGGATAAACATAACCATAGTTGATTCCTTGGCCTGTACCGTAACCGGTGATATACGATTCGCCGTACATACAATTCCTTCAGCAAATAAATGTGACGATTCCAGAATGGCTATAATGTGCTTATTTCCAGCCAGGTTCTCTTTAAGAATCTCCACGCTGCCTGAAAGTACGACTCCTACCTTGTTAATCCTGTCTCCCGCAAAAAATAAATATTCATTTTCCTTAAAATGCTTAATCTGTACATTGAGGCAACCTAATAAATGCTTATAATTATTCTCCTCAATGCCACGAAACAAAGCACATTTTTTTATTATCGGATAATACGTTTCCAAAATACTCTCCTCCCATATCAGACATGTAGCTATAGCTACACTTTTTACCGGATGATTGTATTATACTCACCAAGTAACAGCAGTGTCAACAAAAAAAGTACATTATATATACAAGGAGAGTATGACCATGGAGAATTTGATGTTTTGTTATCAATGTCAGGAGACAGCGGGATGTAAAGGCTGCACAAAATTCGGTGTATGCGGAAAGTCACCTGAGCTGTCAAATATGCAGGATTTATTGATTTACGTTACAAAGGGGTTATGTGACGTTACTACGACGCTTCGCTCACAGGGTGAGAGCATTCCTGCGGAGGTAAATCATTATATAACCATTAATCTGTTTACAACAATAACGAATGCTAATTTTGATAATGAGATTTTTTATAAGAGAGTATTGGAAACCATAAGCATTAAGAATGACTTACTCGAGAAAATAGAAAACAAATCCAATCTGTCCGAAGCAGCTTTATGGGATGCTAAGACCAGAGAGGAATTGGATGAAAAGTCCACGAAAGTAGGCATTCTAACAACCAAGAACGAGGACATAAGAAGCTTAAGAGAATTAATAACCTATGGCCTCAAGGGCTTGGCTGCTTATATGAAGCATGCAAATGAATTAAACTATGACAGTGAAGAAATTAGTGCATTTATGCAAAAGGCTCTGGCCTCCACATTAAACGATAAATTAACAGTAGATGAGCTTATCGCCCTAACCTTAGAAACAGGAAAATTCGGTGTGGACGGTATGGCACTTCTTGATTCAGCCAATACTGGAACCTATGGTAATCCGGAAATCACCAAGGTTAATATCGGTGTAGGAACCAGACCCGGTATCCTCGTATCCGGTCATGACCTTAGAGATTTGGAACAGCTTTTGGAACAGACCAAGGATACCGGTATCGATGTATATACCCATTCCGAGATGCTTCCTGCCCATTACTACCCTGCATTTAAGAAATACAGTCATTTTATAGGCAACTATGGTAATGCATGGTGGAAGCAAAAGGAAGAGTTTGAAAGCTTTAACGGACCAATCCTTATGACCACCAACTGTGTTGTACCCCCAGCTTCCTCCTATAAAGATAGATTATTTACTACCGGCGCGGCAGGAGTACCCGGATGTAAGCATATTGAAAGAGATGAAAATGGTTATAAGGATTTCTCCGAAATAATAGAGATGGCTAAGTCCTGCCAGCCTCCGGTAGAAATTGAGAAGGGTGAAATCATCGGTGGATTTGCACATGCCCAGGTATTTGCACTTGCCGATCAGGTTGTCGAAGCCGTAAAATCAGGTGCTATACGCAAGTTCTTTGTAATGGCAGGCTGTGACGGACGTCAAAAATCAAGAAATTACTATACTGATTTTGCCAAGGCTCTTCCAAAGGATACAGTAATCCTAACGGCAGGATGTGCCAAGTACAAATACAATAAGCTTGATTTGGGCGATATTAACGGAATTCCCAGAGTTCTGGATGCAGGTCAGTGTAATGACTCCTACTCCCTTGCTCTGATTGTATTAAAGCTAAAGGAAGCTTTTGAGCTTACGGATATTAACGAACTACCCCTTGCCTTCAATATTGCATGGTATGAGCAGAAGGCTGTAATAGTTCTTCTTGCACTACTTTACTTAGGCGTCAAGAACATTCACTTAGGACCTACTCTTCCCGCCTTCCTTTCTCCAAACGTTTCGAAGGTACTGGTTGAAACATTCGGTATTTCAGGAATAGGAACAGTCGAGGATGATATAGAGTTATTTTTGGCAAAATAAATAAATATAAAAATGAAATGGAGGATTGCCATGGACAGCATAAAGCTTATGATGGAAGAGCATCAGTATATACTTCGTATGTTAGCTGTGGTTCGCAAGGCTTGTCTTCTGATTATGAATGGCGAAGCTATTAATTACCAGGATTTCGATAAAATAATAGATTTTATCCGTAACTATTCCGATGTTCATCACCATGGCAAGGAAGAAAAGCTATTATTTAATGAGATGGTGGAGCATCTTGGAGCCCTTGGCAGTAAGATGGTAAAACAGGGAATGCTTATTGAGCATGACATGGGAAGACTATATGTTCATGAGCTTGTCTCTTCTTTGGAGCGTACGAAACAGGGCGACGAGGAAAGCCGTATAGATGTTATCGCCAATGCAATAAGCTATACCCACCATATGAAACGTCATATCGATAAAGAGGATAAGGTTATATATACCTTCGCCAAGAGACAACTGTCACCGGAAATAATCGATAAGGTTAATCGTGACACAATAGCTTTTGAGAATATAGCAAAAAATAACGGAATCCAAGATTATTATATCTCTTTGCTGAAAGCCTTAGAGAAAAAATACCTCAACTAACCATAAAGGAGCTTATACCTACGAAATTAATCGAACGTATAAGCTCCTTATTTTACATTTAATCTGAAACCAATACCCATTGATGTGTTCTTACATGATATTTTATTTGTATGACCTGCATACAACCGTCACGCATTATGCTACAGCAAAATAATATAACCGGAATACCGGCATACTTTTCTTCACGGCTAAAAATGATATTTTCGATTTTATAGGTCTGTAGGACATGATATTCATCCTCAAGGCGAATGAAATTCGGCTTGATTTTACCCTGCACATTAAATGTTGCTATTACATCCACCGGCATATGAAGCATTATAATATCCCTTCCTTAAATAATTCATTAGAGGTTACCTATCCCTTCCCTGTATTTCGCTTTACGTTTTTCAGGTGAAATTCCACCGGACATATGATATATGGGTCCGTCCAAAAATATCGCCCGTTTAACAGAATCCTCCCCGTATCTTTCTCTTATCGTATCCACTGCCACATCCAGCTTCGACAGCTTCTCATATCTGTTCATATCAAATATATTAATCTGTTTGCTACTGTCACCCCGTATGATTTTGCTTGTATGAACTCCAAGCTGCCTAATCGGAGAACCGTCCCAAAGCTCATCGAATAGTCTGCTGGCGGCCCTATATATCTCATTCGTAATATTGGATGGGGAAAAAAGCTGCATCTGGTGAGATGCATGACGAAAATACGTATCCACTATACTTACCGCCACCACCGTGGCCATAGCCGCATCGGTCCGCAGTCTGGTACAGACCTTTTCAGCTAAAGAAAGCAGCACCATCTTGGCGGTACTGCCGTCATCCACGTCAAACGGGATAGTAGTAGAATTACCATAGCCCTTGTTGGGCGGCGCCTCCTCCTCTACCACAGACACATCAATTCCATTGGCAAAGGAATAAATCACCTCCCCGTGCTTCTTAAAATGTGACCGTAGGATATCCAAATCGGTATTCGCCAATTCACCGATTGTATGAATTCCCAAGGCATGAAGCTTTCTTCTGGTAGCAGGGCCGACAAAGAACAAATCACCCACCGGCAGTCTCCACATCTTCTCTATCTCATCGGGAAACAGAGTGTGTACGAGATTAGGCTTCTTAAGGTCCGAAGCCATCTTCGCCAGTATCTTATTCGTCGAAATTCCCACATTTACCGTAAATCCCAGCTCATTATAAATCTTATCCTTCATAAACGTAGCCGCAACCACCGCCGAGCCGTAAAGTCCCACCGTTCCGGTCATATCGCAGAAGGCTTCATCCACCGAATACGGCTCAACACAGGGAGAAAATTCCCTCAATATCTCCATAAATGCCTCCGAGCAACTCTCATAAAGGTCATAATGGGGATCTACCAATACCAGATTCGGACAAAGCTTTAGGGCATCGTTAATGGTGTCACCGGTTCTAACGCCGTACTTTTTGGCAGGGGTGGATCTGGCAAGAATAATACCATGCCGTTTCTTTATGTCGCCTCCTACCGCCGAGGGTATATCCCGCAGATCCGTCTTCTCACCCCGAATATGCAGTCTATAAACGGCTTCCCAGCTTAGGAAAGCCGAATTAACATCAATATGAAAAATTAAATTGTCCATACATATGTTCACCTCTTAATATCATTATATCAGAACTGATGTTCGATGTAAAGAGGGAAAATACGGTACCAGGTACCTGGTACCGCCATCTTATACCACCTCTCTGATTAACAAGGGTGGTACTCTATTAAGTATATCGCTCGTTACTTGGTCATCGAAAATCCATGTGTCTATTTCATGTCTTGGAATTATCAGGGGCATGCGATGGTGAACATCACTTATAGATTCGTTGGCAGCCGTAGTTAGAATGACAAATCGCATCTCATCCTGATAGTAATTATATAGCCCTGCCATATAGAGAGCATCGGTACCATCCAACTTAAACATGATTTTTCTTTTCTCCCTGTCCCACTCATAGAATCCCGAGGACGGAATAATACATCTTCGGTTAATAACGCTGTCCCTAAAGGTCCTTTTCTCGAAAACGGTTTCCGAACGGGCATTAATTATTACGCCCTTGTTATCAAACTTAGGAAAGCCCCAGATACTAAGAACGGGAGATGTCTCATTATGCTCTCCCACAAGAAGCGGAACCTGATTTGTTGGGAAAATCTCCCCTCTCTTATATTCCTTTCCATGTATCTTGGCATTTAATTTCTCGATTATTTCCCGAAGCTCTTCGCTTTGCTCGACTGTAAAATTATATCTTCCACACATATTTAATCCTCTTTTCTTTATCTGCGACGTGTACCGAACAACATTTATTGTTAAATATATTTTACTATATGCAATTATACGAATCAAACGAAGAATTAAGGAAATAATTTGTTCTAAATTCCATTTGACATTTTTATATTTTTCATTATGATAGAGTATAGCGTTTTTTATGATGTTTTGGACAATATTAATATAGGACTATCTCCTTATTAATTTAAAAAAGCCTTATGATAAATACTTAATTTACCGATATCTTACATAGAATATAATAGGAGGATACTTAATGAAAGCCGGGTTTGATCCACATAAGTATATTGAAGAACAATCAAAATATATTTTGGAAAGAGTAAATAATTATGACAAGCTGTATTTAGAATTTGGCGGGAAATTGGTTGGCGACAAGCATGCAAAGAGAGTATTACCCGGTTTTGATGAGGACGCTAAAATTAAATTGCTTCAAAAGCTCAAAGATCAGGCAGAAATAATTATATGCGTATATGCAGGTGATATTGAAAGGAACAAAATCCGCGGAGATTTTGGTATTACCTATGATATGGAGGTCCTTCGACTCTTGGATGATTTCCGCAGCTATGACCTTAAGGTAAACAGCGTGGTAATTACAAGGTATAACGGTGAACCCGCAACCAAAGTATTTATCAATAAGCTGGAGAGACGTAATATAAAGGTATATAAGCATATCTCTATTCCCGGATACCCTGCCGATGTGGATACCATAGTAAGCGAAAACGGTTACGGCAAGAATCCGTATATATCCACCACTAAGCCTATTGTGGTAGTAACGGCTCCTGGAGCAAACAGCGGAAAGCTTGCTACCTGCCTAAGCCAATTATACCATGATTACAAGAACGGACGTCAGGCAGGATATTCGAAGTTCGAGACCTTCCCTGTGTGGAATCTGCCCTTAAAGCATCCTGTTAATCTTGCTTATGAGGCTGCCACCATAGACCTAAAGGATGTTAACATGATTGATAACTTTCATTTTGAAAAATATCATGAGGTAGCCGTTAATTATAACAGAGACTTGGAAATGTTCCCTGTCGTTAAAAGAATAATAGAGAAAATAACCGGTAAGGGCTCCGTATACCATTCTCCCACAGATATGGGAGTAAACCGTGTCGGCTTTGGTATTATCGATGACGATATTGTATCAGAAGCCTCGAAGCAGGAAATCATACGCAGATATTTTGCTACGGCATGTGATTTTAAGAAGGGATTGCTAGATGAGGAATCTCTAAACCGCATGAAGGTTATTATGGAAGAGGTCCAGCTAAAGCAGGAGGATAGGCCCTGTGTGATGCCTGCCAGAGACTATGCCGCTAAGCTTAGGGGAAATGGTCATGAAAATGAAGCCGTCTCGGTAATGGCATTTGAAATGCACGACGGGAAAATCATCACAGGCAGAAGCTCCTCGACCATGGACTGCAGCTCTGCTGCCATACTAAATGCCATCAAGTATCTTGGCGGGATAGCCGATGAAATCTTTCTTCTGTCGCCACTTATTCTAAGCACAATCAGAGATCTGAAAGAAAAGGACCTGAACAGTAAGATAACCCATTTGAATGCAAATGAAATCCTGATTGCCCTTAGTATATGTGCTGTTACCAATCCTACCGCACAGCTGGCATATGACAAATTATCGATTCTAAAGGGAATACAGGCCCATTGCACTTCGATGTTAAATAAGAACGACGAACAGATCCTTAGAAAGCTTGGTATAGATGTGACCTGTGATCCTTATTATCCGTCTGAGAATCTGTATTATGTATAGACAAAAAAGGGGAAGCTTTTAAGCTTCCCTTTAATAGTACCGTCTTAATCCTTTAAGGATATTGTATCCCAGGCTTCGCTGTTGATTACCACATCATATTCCGAAGACCATTTAGTATAATATTCTGCGAACAGCTCTGTACGTCTCTGTTCTATAATTTCTTCCTTAACGCGAGTAGTTGCATCCTCATTAAAATCAGTTACACAATTTATAATATGCCATCCATATTCGGTTGTTATTATACCGCTGGTGTCGCCACTCTTTAAATTAAAGGCTGCCTGTTCGAATGAATCGCTGAATTTCTCGGGGCCTTCTCCTCTACCAAAGGTATATTCGATCACATCATCCTCGGAATTTGTCTCTGCCAGAGTATAGAAATCCTCTCCGCTTCTTGCATTTTCCAGCAATTGGTTTACCTTTTCGAAAGCTTTATTCCTCTGCTCCAAAGGCAGGGGAACTCTGTTGCCCTCATCATTTATCTCAGTACTATATATAAGTATATGCTGTACGGTAATCTGCCTTGCTGTAATATCCGATACATTGGTATCCACATCAATGGTCAGAGTCTCAAATACCTTCTCTGCCAGCAAGTTATCGGAATACACCTTTTGCAAAAGCTCCTTTGTAACCATATAACGATCTATATCAGCATCAGAAAGTCCCTTAAAATGCTCCTCCGCATAAGCAATAGCATCTGCCTTCTCTTCCTCTGACAGGGTAATACCCTCTTGGATAGCCTTATCACAGATAACCTTAAGCTGTATAATCTGCTTTAGGACCTCATCCTTAATATATTCACCGAAGCTATTACCGTCGCCAAAGATATCAACATCCCATATTTCCTTGCCATAGTCTGTTTCATAGTTCTCCTGGGCAGACTTAAGATACACCATTGCCTCATTATAATAGACCCTAATATCTCCCACCAGGGCAATCAGCTCACCGGCATTTTCCATGTCCTCATCTGTCGCCGAATCCTCAGCCTTAAGATAATAATAAGAAATCTCTTTAACAAGCTCCGTGTCAATATCATAGGAAATATATAGCTCGCTTTCCTTGTCCCGATAGGTATGGGTAACCGAATTTTTCTCGGATTCAATTGTCTTATTGGTCTCTGACCCATAGACATCCGTAAGTTTTACTTCTGCCTCGGATTTCTTCATCCCAATACCTACACCAAAAAGCTTATACTTCTCAGAACCCTCCAGAATCGTAAAGGATGTGATTTTCCCCTTAGGTGCAATCAGCTGAAGAACACTGTCTAACGTATATACACCATTGCTATCCTCGGCAAGCTCTGTCTTCGTTCTTTTTTCAAAGGTGCTTATAGATTTACCTGTATAGTTGGTCAACTCATAATCAGCCTCATCCACCCTACAGCCGCTTAAAAACGGTATAATCAGCATAACCAACAATAATATTCTTATTGATGTACTCATCTCTATCTTAATTTTATTATAAATGTTGTATATATTCATATGGGTCCCTTTCATACTTTAATAGTATTAGGTTTGTCTAGAATAATTGTAGTTAAGCCCCAGACCATTGTCAAGCTACAAATACACCCCTATAGGAGGGTTTTGAACTCCTCCAAAAGCTTCATTAAGCTCTCAAAGATGGCTATTGTGTCAGCCTTTCCCCGAGGTGGCTTCGGTAGCTTATAAGTGAAATATGGATTGGACTGTGCATAAAATTTTAGACTATTCGGAAATTTCTTTACAAGGTCAGGTATCCGACCCACATTCAGCTTGGCCTTTGGATACATAATAAGCTTAACATCATAATCCTTATGAACCAATCCCTGAATATAGACTTTGTTGCATTTTGATTTAATAAGAGCAATGTTAAGAAGATTATTAACGGCATGAGGCAAATCACCGTAGCGGTCCAATAGCTCCTCCTGCATATCCATAAGCTCTTCCTCGCTCTCAATATCTGCAATTCTCTTATAGATATCAAGCTTCTGTACCTCATTTTTAATATAGGTGGCAGGAATAAAGGCATCCATATCCATGTCTACCGTGGTTTCAAATGTCTCCTCTTCAAATTCCTCTCCCTTAAGAGATTTCACAGCCTCATTAAGCATCTTGCAATATAAATCATATCCCACTGCCTCCATATGACCGCTTTGCTCGGAACCCAGAAGATTTCCGGCACCGCGAATCTCCAGATCCCTCATGGCAATCTTAAAGCCCGAGCCAAGCTCGGTAAACTCCTTAATGGCATGAAGTCTCTTCTCAGCCACCTCCTTAAGCATCTTATCTCTCCTATACATCAAAAATGCATAAGCAGTACGATTGGATCTTCCCACACGGCCTCTTAGCTGATATAGCTGTGAAAGTCCTAGACGGTCGGCATCATCAATAATCATGGTATTTACATTGGATATATCAAGCCCCGTCTCAATAATCGTTGTGGATACCAATACATCTATTTCACCGGAAATAAAATCAAACATAATCTTCTCCAGTGTACGTTCATACATCTGTCCATGAGCTATTGCTACATTTGCTTCGGGAACCAGCTTTGCTACCATATTGGCTATCTCATCGATACCACCTACTCTGTTGTAGACATAGTATACCTGTCCTCCTCTGGCAAGCTCTCTGCTGATGGCTTCTCTTATAATTTCCTCATTGTGCTCAAGCACATAGGTCTGTATGGGCAGACGATCCACCGGTGGCTCATCTAAAATACTCATGTCTCTAATTCCCACAAGGCTCATATGAAGAGTTCTGGGAATAGGTGTCGCGGTTAAAGTAAGAACATCCACATTCTTCTTAAGCTGTTTAATCTTTTCCTTATGAGCAACGCCAAACCGCTGCTCCTCGTCCACGATAAGAAGCCCCAGATTCTTAAATGAGACATCTGAGGAAAGAACCCTGTGGGTTCCCACAACTATATCAAGGCTACCCTTCTTAAGCCTTTCTATTGTCTTACGCTGTTCGGATGCAGACCTAAACCGTGACAGCATATCCACGCTGACCGGATAGTCCATAAGCCTTTGCACCAGAGTATTATAATGCTGCTGAGCCAGGATGGTTGTCGGCACAAGAAAAACCACCTGTTTTCCATCGGAAACCGCCTTGAAGGCTGCACGGATTGCAATTTCGGTCTTACCGTAGCCAACATCGCCGCATATCAGACGATCCATTATCTTATTGCTTTCCATATCCTTCTTGGTAGCTTCAATGGCACGAAGCTGATCATCTGTCTCCTCATAGGGAAATGCTTCCTCGAATTCCTTCTGCCATATCGTATCGGGACTGTATTTGAAGCCCTGTTGCTCCTGCCTTCTCGCATAGAGCTCCACAAGCTCCCTGGCAATTTCCTTGACGGCTCCCTTTACCCTGGCCTTGGTATTCTTCCATTCTACAGAGTTAAGCTTATTCAGCTTCGGCTTCCTACCCTCAGCACCGGAATACTTCTGAATCATATCAAGGCCTGTTGCAAGTACATACAACACGCCTCCGTCACCGTACTCTATCTTAATATAATCCTTTGTTACCTTGTCTACTTCAATCTTCTCGATACCCTTATAGATACCGAGTCCATGGTTCTCATGAACTATATAATCCCCGGGAGTAAGCTCCGTAAAGCTTTGAATCCTCTTTCCGTCATGGGATGATTTCTTTCTCTTCTTCTTTCTTTCGGCTCCAAAAATATCACTTTCGGAGATAATAACCAGCTTAATCAGAGGATATTCAAAGCCTCTCCTCAATTTACCATAGGTTACCATTATTTCTCCGTCCTGAAGAACACGGTTCATATCCTCGCTGTAGAAGGCATTTATATTGAAATCATACAGATTATCGACCAAACGCTTTGCCCTTGTCCTTGAACCGGACAGAAGAATAACACGATATTTATTCCTTTTCCAATGCTCTAAATCCTTTACCAGCACATCAAAATTCTTATGATATGAGGCCATGGTCTGAACTGTAAAATCATATTTTCTCTTAGGAGTTATATAGCTGTGTCTGGGCTCCATTGTACTGATAAGCAGGGTATTCTTCTTTGAAAGGATATTGAAGACCTCTTTGTAGCCATAGATAACATCCATCTGACTCGGAAGAATATAGCCCTTCTCTATACGACCAATCATACCCTCGCGAAATTCGGTCTCCACGGCATCGCCCTTCTCAATCAGTCTTCCCGGCTCGTCCAGAAAGAAGAGGGTATCATCATCAAAGTACTCATAAAAGCTCATCGTGTTATCATAAAAATAATTAATATAGCTTTCCAAGGCCATGGTACCCTGATAAGCCTCTAAGTTCTCTTTAAACTCCGCAATAATCTTACGGATTCTTGCGGCTTCCTCGGTCTTAAACTGATCCCTAAGACCTTTGACATATTGCTTCTCTTCCTCATCTATCCTCTTAAGACCCTCGGTCAGTCGTTTCTCATCCGGAATTATCTCGGCAGCAGGATATATAATCAGCTCATCCACCTTCTCGATAGAGCGTTGACTACTGACATCAAAGGTTCTGATGGAATCAATTTCATCTCCCCATAGCTCAATCCTATATGGTGTATCCTCAGTCAGAGGAAATATATCAATAATTCCTCCGCGAACAGCAAAATCACCAGGAGCTTCTACCTGAGCCTGTCTCTCATATCCTAACCTAATTAGGGCAGCACTAAACTCATTGAGCTTAATCACGGATTCCTGAGTAATTGTAATAACCCTATCTTTAATCATCTGAAGCGGAAGCAGTCTATCCATACCACCGTCCAGACTCATGACAATCGTGGTATCCTGCTTCTCGATAATTCGCCTTAAAATCTTTAGACGTTCTCTGACAATTGCTCTTCCATGAATATCCGCACTATAAAAAATAATATCCTTTGATGGATATAGGAATACATTCTTGTCATACAGGCGATAATCCTCATATATTTCCTTGGCCTTAAGGTCATTGTAAGTCACAATTACCTTAAAGGTTACTCCGTCACCAAGTCCATCTATCAGATGACATTTTTGCGAATCAATACAGCCGGTGATTTGCACCGGCAGGTTGTTCATTATAATATTATCCCTGATATCATTAAATTCCTTTAATTCCTTCAAGGGCTCGATAAAGGTCTTCAACTAGGGTCCCTCCTGATAGTCATAGTACTGATGTTACTTTTTAAATATCCTCCCGGGTTTCTTTCTTGCGAAAGATTTTGCTAAATAGAGAGGTAGGAGCATCTGAATCCTTGGCATCCATACTCTCCTTCTTAGACCTTCTTCTTATTTTATCCTCTGTCTGTTCATTCTTTATCTTCTTCTTATTATATTGATTCATAGCGACATCCATACCGTCAGTTATAATTATACGGCAGGCATCCGATACATCCTTCAGTGCCTCTCTTATAGCTACTTCCTCATCGTTCTTAAATCTTGACAGCACATAATCAGCCAAATCCCAATCCTTCGGCTTCTCACCCACACCAACCTTAATCCTGGGGAATTCGTCTGTCCCAAGGTGGCTGATGATGCTCTTAATCCCATTATGTCCTCCTGCACTGCCCTTCTTACGAATGCGAAGCTGTCCCACATCCAGGCTGACATCATCGTAAATTATAATGATATCCTCAGTATCTACTTTATAAAAATCCACCAGTTCTCTAACACTTTCCCCGCTAAGATTCATATATGTCAAAGGCTGAGCAAGTATTACCTTTTCTCCCTCAATATATCCGTTACCACATAATGCCTTATGCTTTCTTTGGTTCAAAGGAATCTTATAATCATCTGAGATGCGTGTTATGGCATCCCAGCCTATATTATGTCTGGTGGCTTGATACTTTTCTGTTGGATTACCTAATCCGATAATAATACGCATAATTTGACCTCGATAAACTAATATTTTGTACTGTGTTCTGACTAAAAAATGGCATAGTAATGCGATACTTGATACAATCCATCCACTTATCATGGAATTGTAACAAGTATTTGCAGTAGAGATTATTCTGCTACATATTATTATAAACCTTAAGATGTTATTGTTGCAATACATATTTTATAGTACTTATCTAATATTATCTAATATTAGGTTTATGCTCTATCTTTTCAATTCCTTGTAGGTAGTCTAGGTACATTAATTCTGTTTGTTTCATACTTATAATCTTCTAGGTTTCAATTCCTTATAGGTAGTCTAGGTACACTGACTTGAACCGAACTTAACATTGCCTGTAGCCGGTTTCAATTCCTTATAGGTAGGTACTACATTTATACTTCCACACAAAAAAGACAGCCGACACTTCCTGCTGTCTTTTTTGCCTTTTTATTACCGTTTTCCCTCTCTACTCCTCTTCTTCGGTCTCTGATTCCAATATCGCGATTTCGTACTTCTCGAGGATGATCCTTTGGATTTTGTCTCGTGTATCCGAGTTAATCGGATGTGCAATATCTCGGTACTCTCCGTCCCCTGCCTTGCGGCTAGGCATTGCGATGAATAAACCCTTGTCTCCCTCAATTACTTTGATATCATGAACTACGAATTCATTATCAATAGTAATTGACACAACAGCTTTCATCTTTCCCTCCTTACTCACCTTACGCACACGAACATCGGTAATTTGCATGTTTAAGTCCCCCTTCTGTCGATATTTATCGTTAGTTATCAAGAAAAAGTATGTTAACTAAGGTTAAGCTAACTTTTCCTAGTTACCCAATACAATACTACCCGTGGAAAAATAATGCAAATTATAACGTGAAACTATTATATCATATAATAATTAAAATGTGAATGTTTTTTACATTAAATATCCATACTTTACAAATTTGGAGCTAATATTTACACATTTTGTGGATTTTTGGTCTTATTTTATACCATTTTCCATTTTATTTAATTGTATACTTGCATTCTTACAGCCAAATCGAATATATTACTATAAATGTTTTCATTAGTTTCTCTATTGTAATTTAGGTCAAAACGGTTATAATAGCAAGTAGCTAAAGACTATAACAATTAATCATGAATAGGAAGTGCTGTATGTATAAGATAAATTTTAGAGAACCATGCCGGATTCATTTTATCGGTATTGGTGGTATAAGCATGAGCGGCTTTGCAGAGTATTTACATAACCTTGGTTATAAGGTCAGTGGATCAGACAGCCACAAAAGCAAGATAACCGAGCATCTTCGTGACTTAGGTATAGAGGTTTTTTACGGACAAAGAAAAGGTAACATTAAATCCGATATAGATGTAGTGGTATATACTGCTGCTATCAGCAACGACAATGAGGAGCTTGTAGCAGTTAGGGAAATGGGAATTCCGGCTCTTAACCGTGCCGAGTTAATAGGACAGCTAATGTTGAATTTCGGAGATTC
Organism: Clostridiales bacterium; assembly: GCA_012523775.1. GTDB lineage: Bacteria > Bacillota > Clostridia > Lachnospirales > Lachnospiraceae > Mobilitalea. Next base: position 27,821 of record JAAYTK010000082.1, read on the forward strand.
GATTGCAATATCCGGCACCCATGGGAAAACCACGGTAACCTCTATGCTTTCCATGATATTTGTCGATGGCAATCTGGATCCAACCATTTCGGTGGGAGGAATCCTGAATGCCATAGGTGGAAATATGCGTATGGGAGATACCGATCACTTTATAGTGGAGGCCTGCGAGTACATGAATTCATTCCTTGAATTCAATCCTCACAAAGGAGTGATTCTGAATATCGATGAGGACCATATGGACTTTTTTAAGGATTTGGATGATATTCGTAAATCCTTTCATTTGTTTGCCAAGAAAATTCCTAAGGACGGACAGCTATACATTAATGCCGAGATACCCAATTATGAGGAGATAACCAGGGATTTGGATTGTGAGGTACTAACCTATGGCATATCAGACCCTGCTTACAGAACGAATAACCTTACATATGATATCGCGGCTGATAACATCAAATCATATAACATGACCGGTCATAGCTTTGACCTATATTATAAGGGAGAGTATATTGATAATATCAGGCTGAATGTCATAGGAGTTCACAACATATCAAATTCATTGCCCGCTATCGGAATCAGCCTCCAGGAGAAGATACCGATTGACTCAATCAAAAACTCTCTGATGAATTTCAAGGGAGCCGAGCGCCGATTCGAATATAAGGGAACGGTCGGCGGAGTAAAGATCGTTGACGATTATGCTCATCATCCCACAGAGATTACCGCTACTCTGTCAGTGGCTAAGAGTTATACAGACAAAACCCTATGGTGCGTCTTCCAGCCCCATACATACAGTAGAACGAGAAGGTTTTTGAAGGATTTTGCCAAGGCCTTATCCCTTGCCGACAAGATAGTCCTTGCAGATATCTATGCTTCCAGAGAAAAGAATCCGGGCGATATATCCTCAAGGGATTTGGCTAAGGAACTTGAAAAATTAGGTAAGGAAGTCTACTATTTCCCCAGCTTCGATGAAATTGAGAACTTTTTACTAGAAAATTGTATTAACGGTGATTTGTTGATAACTATGGGCGCGGGAGATATCGTAACCGTGGGCGAATCCTTGCTAGGACTATAGTTTATCCACACTATCCACAGCATTATCAACATTTTATGTTAACCAATGCTGTGGATATATTTTTACCCTAAATCTTTTCTACAATAATAGATTTTACCATCAAATAAATGCTTGTTTCCAAATAGTTCATCATTATTATACATTTTTTTACATTTTTATATCTCGCTTTTATCCACATTATCAACATCATCAACAGCTCATTTATTCAGCAAAAACCCTTTAAAACAGCCTATTTCATTATCATTTAACTTATGTTATACTATCCACGAGAAGCAGATTAATCCTAGTTAGGATTCCTGTAAATGGCTTGTAGAAAGGGGATGGGTGAGAATTGAATACTATATCATTGCATGCAGTAGGTGTTTCAGACGTTACAATAGTCCCGAATACCTTTATAGATAAATATATGCCGTCTGCTAACGGGGCCTATGTGAAGGTTTACCTTTTCCTGTTACGCAGCTTTTGTACCAATAATTTTGAATTTACAATATCCTCTATCGCTGACCACCTGGACAATACTGAAAAGGATATCATCCGTGCCTTGAACTATTGGGAGAAACAGGAGTTAATCAAGATAGAAAGAAATACTCAGAAGGAAATTACGGCAATCCATATGATTAAGCTGAACAACTCAGATAACGGCTCCTCAGACGACAATGTCATCGCCGATGAGATTGATTCGGAGCTGGACGAGATTGCTGTTAGCATACATACCAAGAAGGATCCTGTTGCCAGACAGAGATACTCTCAGAAAAAGATTACGGAGCTTACAGGTAATGACGAAATAAAGTGGGCCATGCATATAGTTGAAATTTATCTGGACAGACCTCTAAAGCCCATGGATATTCAGTTGATTCTCTATCTATATGAAGAGCTTAATTTCTCGGCCGAGCTTATTATGTATCTCTACGAGTACTGTGTCTCAAGGAATAAGAAAAGCCCTTCTTATATTGAAGCGGTCGCTCTAACCTGGGCAAAGGACGGCATTGACACCGAAGAAAAAGCCAGAGAGGCTACAGTTGCATATAATGAGCATTTTAACAGTGTGAACAAGGCATTTGGACTTAACCGAGCACCCGGTCAGATAGAACGGCAATATATTACGAAATGGGTCGAGGTGTTTTCCTTTACCGACGATATTATTACAGAGGCCTGTAATCGTACCATTCTTAGAACACAGAAGCCGGACTTCAAATACGCCGATAAGATCCTCGAGACATGGTTCAAAAAAGGCGTTAAGAATATGGCCGATATCACTAAACTGGATGAGGAGTTTGCAAAAGGTAAAAGCGATACCAAGGTAACTCCAATAAACAAGCAGTATTCCAATAAGTTCAACCAATTTCCTCAAAGGACATACACAGCTAAGGATTATGCCGAGCTTGAAAAAAAGTTGATTAATAAAGGATTATAAGGTTAGAAATGATAAACCTGGATATATTATAGATATTAAGGAGATAGGATATGGCTCTGAAAAACGATCAGTACAATCAGATTTTACGGGAATATGATGAACGCAGATTCCGAAACAAACATGAATTGGATGAACGCATTAAGGAAGCTTATCAGGCCATACCCAGATTAAAGGAGCTTGAAGATGAAATCATATCCATATCTGCAAGATCCGGTAGATTGGCCCTCTTTGGTAACACTAAGGAATTGGACGAGTTAACCGAAAGAACATCAAAGCTGAAAGAGGAGCAGATACAGCTTCTTATAGACAACGGATATCCGGCCGACTATCTTAACATGCGTTATGAGTGTAATAAATGTAATGACACCGGATTCATAGATAATGCGAAATGCACCTGCTTTAAGCAGGCCATAGCGGACCTGATTTATGAAGGTTCAAATATAAAATCAATACTGGAACGCGAGAATTTCAGTAAATTTTCTTTTAAATATTATTCTGATGATTATATTGATGAGAGCATCGGCTTATCCCCCCTATCTAATATGCAAAAAATAGTTGCGAGCTGTAAAAGCTTTATACGCCATTTTGATAAAAAGCGTGAGAACCTTTTATTACTGGGTAATACAGGGGTCGGAAAAACATTTCTGGCTAACTGTATTGCAAAGGAATTATTAGACAGAGGGTATACGGTAATATATTTAACGGCATTTAGGCTTTTTGACATACTGGAAAAATATAAATTTGGAAAGGAGGCTGAGAACACCTTAGCCGCAGCAAATCAATTCGAGTATATACTGGATTGCGACATGCTGATAATTGATGATTTGGGAACCGAGCTTTCCAACTCATTCACCACATCTCAGCTCTATCTGATAATTAATGAAAGGCTGCTTCGGCAGAAATCAACCCTGATTTCTACAAACCTTTCATTGGACAATCTTAACAACAATTACAGTGAAAGAATCTATTCCAGAATAATAAGTAATTACTGTATTAGAAGAATTGTCGGAGAGGATATTCGTTTGCAAAAAGCGATATGCTCTAAAGATGCTTGACTTAGCAATTTTGTAATGATATAACTTTTATGGATTATAAACCACTATATATTAAACGGAGGGACATGTAATGCCAAAGCATGAAAAGATTGTTGAAACCATTCCTATTGGGCCTCTTGGTATTATCGCACTTGAAAGCAGCAGCGAATTAGGCAACAAAGTAAATGACTACCTTGTTTACTGGCGGGAACTAAGAGAAAGTGAGCACAAAAGCACTCTTGCATTTTCAGGTTATCAAAGAGACACTTACCTGATAAATGCCTGCTGCCCCAGATTCGGAACCGGCGAAGCCAAAGGTCAGATTAAGGAAACCGTTCGTGGATATGACCTATATCTACTCGTTGACGTAACTAATTACAGCTTAACCTATACCGTTCGTGGGCATAAAAACCATATGTCACCGGACGACCATTATCAGGATTTAAAACGTATTATAGCGGCAGTTGGTGGTAAGGCCCGAAGAATTACCGTCATTATGCCATATCTTTATGCAGGACGTCAGCACAGACGGACCTCCAGAGAATCTTTAGACTGTGCATTGGCATTACAGGAACTGACAAATATGGGTGTGGAAAGTATTATCACCTTCGATGCCCACGATCCGAGAGTACAAAATGCCATACCGCTAAAAAGCCTTGAGACTGTTCAGCCAACCTATCAGTTCATCAAAGCAATTCTCAAGAATGTACCCGACGTGAAAATGGACTCGGATCATATGATGGTTATTAGCCCCGATGAGGGCGGAATGGGAAGAGCCGTATATTTTGCCAACGTCTTAGGTCTCGACATGGGTATGTTCTATAAGAGACGCGACTATACGAAAGTAGTTCACGGACGTAATCCAATCGTTGCCCATGAATTTTTAGGACCTGACATTGAGGGTAAGGATATTATGATTATAGATGATATGATATCATCCGGTGAAAGCATGCTGGAAGTTGCCACCGAGTTAAAGAGAAGAAAGGCTAACCGTATCTTCGTAGTATGCACATTCGGACTGTTTACAGGCGGCTTAGATAAATTCGATGAAGCATATGAGAAGGGCATTATATATAGGCTGCTGACTACTAATCTAACTTACCAGATACCGGAGCTTCTGACCAAGCCCTACTATATAAATGTCGACATGAGCAAATACATTGCTCTGATTATAGACACTCTTAACCATGACAACAGCATAAGCGGTCTGCTTAATCCGGTTGAGAGAATAAACAATGTATTAATAAAATATAATCAGGTTAAGAAGAAATAGATGTTAAGGTACCAGGTACCTGTCGACATATATCGACAGGTACCTGGTACCTTTTATCAATGAATCTGTTCCATAAATTTATTCCATATATAACCTGGGTATGAAGCCCCCTTTAGATCCTCTAATGTTTTAGGCATATCATAACCAACCCAGACACTGGTTGTGTAATGGGAGGTAAATCCCACAAACCACCCGTCCCTTCGTTCATCGGTGGTTCCCGTCTTTCCTGCACTTATTGTATTCTTAAGCCCCAATCCCTTTGCCGTACCGTTATTCATAACCCCTATTAAGGCCTCGGTCATTGTCCTTGCCGCATCCGTCTTATATATCTGAATGGATACGATATCATCCCCAATCAGTTCATTTCCCTTTGCATCCGTTATTCTGACTATACAGGTTGGTTCCCTGTAATATCCATCATTTTCTATGGTTGCATAGGCAGCAGCCATCTCCAACGGGCTTACTCCTATGGTTAACCCTCCCAAAGAGGCTGCAGGATAATAATCGTCCTTAACTATCCTCTTAAAGTTCATTTTAAGTAAATATGGAATCCCCACCTGTGGTGTAAGCTCCTCATAAAGCTTCCATGCTATTGTGTTCTTTGATACCTCGATTGCACGTTGAAGCTTCATTTCGCCGGAATAATTCCCACCGGAGTTTTTGGGACCGCCCTCTATGGGCTCATCCACCACGACAGTATCGAGTGTGTATCCCCGTTCAAAGCACGGTGTATAAATGATTAGCGGTTTAATAGCACTTCCGGGCTGTCTATAGCTTTGATAGCCTCTGTTAAAAGTATACCCGCTATGCTCCTGGCTTCTTCCTCCTACTATTGCAATTACTCTTCCGGTATCATTATCAATACTTACCGCTACTCCTTGAAGCTTGTAGATACCTTCGTCATTGGTGTCCGTAAAATCTTTTAGTACCTCATCAACAGAGGCCTGCAGACGCTCCTGCTTATCCAAGTCAATGGATGTATATATTCTATAGCCTTCCGTATATAGCAGCCCTTGATAGTGATAGTAACGTTCATTATAGGCCTCCTCATATTTTTCTCTATCCTCGTCATCTTCAAACTGATTACGAAATACGAAGCCCTCCTCCTTCATTAGTGCTCTTATGGCACAATGGTATATGAAAGTCTCAACATAATCATTTTTTATAGGATCCTGTCTAATCAGAGTAATAGGCTCATTTATTGCTTTCCTGTAATCAATCAAATTTATCTTATCATCCTCATACATCTGCTTTAGAATCCTATCTCTTCTTTCTAATGTGTTCTCCATATTCGTGACAGGATCATATCTACTGGGATTATTGGGTATGGAGCACAAAAATGCTATCTGAGACAGACTAAGCTGATTAATACCCTTTCCAAAATAACCGTTGGCTGCTGCCAATATACCATAATGGCCATTCGCATAATAAATATTGTTAATGTAAAACTCTATTATCTTGTCTTTGGAATATATCTTCTCCAACTCCTGGGCAATAAATATCTCCTTTATCTTTCTCTCATAGGTAACCTCATGGGAGAGAAATACATTCCTTGCAAGCTGCTGTGTGATGGTACTGGCCCCTTGGGTTATTTCACCCTTGTTCTTAATAAGGGCTATGGCGGCACGGACATTTGCCAGATAATCCACTCCTTCATGGCTGAAGAATTTTTTATCCTCGGTTACTATAATTGCATTCAGTACCGTTGCCGGAATGTCCTTATATTCTATGTAATATGCGTCCTTAACTCCTCTTAAGGTTGATATTAATTCCCCGTCATTATCATAGACCAGACTGGTCTGGGATATGCTAAATACATCCTCCGAGGATGAGCGGACAATGCTTCTGGCCTCCCTCTGCAGCTTAATAAGTACCTTTCCGTAAGTATTATAAAAATAAATTATTCCGATTACTAAAGCCAACAGAAAAAGAAAGACAAAAAGCTTCAGGATAAGCTTAATAACTTTTCCTATCTTCCTTTTCTCTTTCTTTTTGGAATTCTTTTTTACTTTAGAATTCTCTCTTATGGAATTCTTTCCGTTTTCCATAGAAGCCTCCTTTATGATACCACCGTACTTAATTTCAAATTCTATATTTCTATGTAGTTGAACTCCAATCCCAAGTCCTCTAAAATCTGCTTTTCCCTCTTCTGACAGCTAAACAGAATCACCTGATTACGTTCTGCTATCTTAGTTAACGCCGCAGATATCCTGTTATCATCATATAAGGCAAAGCTGTCATCCAGAATTATAGGCATGGGCTCGTTACCGATAAGCAAGTCCGCCACGGTTAGCCTAAGAGCAAAATACACCTGGTCTATGGTTCCTGCACTTAGCCTGTCCAGTATAATATAATTATCGTTCCATCCCAGCTTAATGTTTAGCTTTTCATCAATCTTTAGGTCCTGATACTTATTATTAGTCACAGCAGCTATTATCCTGGATACTGCTTCATTAAGCTGTAAACCAAAGCTATCATGAATGGAGACAGAAAGCTTATGGATGGTATTTAGGGCAAGATTAACTGCGTCCCTCTCGAGCTCATTTTCCTGCTGCTTTTGCTTTATATATTCATATTGCTCTTTATTCTTTATCAGTTCTGTCTCGTTATCCTCCATCTGTGACAGCTCCCAACGTATCTTTTCTATCTGAAAACGATACTCCTCCAGCTTTGTATTAATCTCGTTTTGCTCCCTGGCAGCCTCAGTTTTTATGATTCTTATGGCCTCCTGAAGCCTGTCGATTGCTCCCGGAGTTAGCTCTTCCTCTGATATGAATCTTTGTATATACAGCATAATAGAATCATGAAGCTCGTCACAGCCATCCTCCAGAGTCTTTCTCCTGACAATCAATTCATGCAGATGCTTTTTGTCATGCTCAAAGGACATGCTGTATTTTAAATAATACTCTCTGAGGGAGGCTTTATTCTTATTTGAGAGCAACAGCATGATTCCACCTATTGACAAAGCAGCCGCAAGAATAATCGCACCTATAATATATGATTTGGTAAAATAAAAGCCTAATATAATAGCCACAAGAGATACACCCAGAAACAACAGGCCTTTACTTTTTGTACTCTTAATACTTTCCTCCTGCTTATTTTCATAGTCTTCGATATTCTTCTGATATTCTTTAAGCTTATTCTCTGATTCCACTACCTGAGAATCAATCTGAGAATACTGATTCTTAAGCTCCTGATAGGTTCGGTATTTTTCAAGTATGGCGGGTAATTGTTCGATTAATTCATCTTCTTTTTTACGCTCATTACTTATTTTAAGATTTTTCTCCTTATGCTCCAAGTCCTTAAGGCTTAAGGTAAGTTCATCAATTCTATTCTCCCTTGCCTCGCATTCCTTTATCTTCTCTGCCAATGATTTAAGCTGAGCATCATATGGTGTCGACTCAAGGGCCTTCTTTTTCTCCTTAAGTGAGGCGATAGCCTTTGCAACATTAACCTCTCTGCTTTTTGCTATGGATAGGTTCGTAATATGGTTTCTGACACCGGACGCCAGCTCTGCATCTGTCTCAGCTCTTAGTTGCTCGACGCTTATGGTATTTCTATAGGTTGCTTCGGTTAGACCCGGTATCAGCTCGCTGATATGTCCTTCCTTAAGCTTTACCTCCCTGCCTGTTCTTAGCTCAATAATTTTAAATGATTTATCATTGGCATGAAAGCTTCTAATCAAACGATAAGCCTTATCTCCCACCATTATATCCATCTGTCCGCCGTAAGCACCGGGATAGTCCCAAGGAAGATATTTGGTATATACATCCTCCTTTGATGCGGCCCCTCTGCCCCTAAGCCTTTCGATGCCAAAGAGCATCCCTCTAATAAAGGTATGTAGTGTGGACTTGCCGGCTTCGTTTTCTCCATATAATAAATTAATACCCGACTTTAACTCTATCTCTTTTCCCGTAAACTTACCGAAGTAATCCACCTTTAGTCTGGTTATCAGCATAAATCCACCCCACTTTCCTTCATGATACCCTGAGTACCAGGTACTCACTAAGAGGTACCTGGTACCCAGTATTATATACTTTACTCTCTTGCACCTAGAAGTGCCTCTATTCCGTAATACAGTGCCTTTTTATTTATCTCATCCTGCATATCGGATTCTCTGATTTGCTTAATGAACATTCCAATCATATTATCTGAATTCTCCCTATAGAGGGCATCAAAATTATAATCGGGAATCGACTCGTCTATAACCTCCAGAATATTCCCAAGAGGATAGAGGACCTCCTTATCAAAATGGATACCTTCATCACGAAAGCCTTCAATATATATTTGATATATGTGCTGTGTCCCTTCCTTCTTAAGCTCATCCTTAATCCTGTCTGCTAATGAACCGTTGGTCATATCCTGATCTACAGTTAACGAAATCCTTTTATACTCCCTGTGAGAGCTCTTAACGAATCGGATATCTGCCTTTTTCTCTCCATTTTTGTCAATCTCCCCGATAATATAACCTCTGTGCCCAATCTCATTTTTATCGATGGGCTCCAGGGAGCCTGAATACGCCATTCTGTTACTGATAATCTCCGGCTTATGAATATGTCCCAGAGCAATATAATCGAATCCTGAACCGAGTAAATTCTTACGGTCTATGGGGATATTCTTCTCATCGCCCCCATGCGCCAATAGAATGTTGATTCTGTCATGGGATTTTGTATCCGGCTCAATTTCATCATACCTGGGCTCAGTTATATTTCTTGTAAAATAACTAAAGCCATATACGGTTGTATTAATACTCACAAAATCTATGGCTTCGAAACTGTCCTTAAGAAACATATGAACTTTTTCATCCCATTTGAAGTCAAGATAGTTGGATCTTGCACCGATGTAATCATGATTTCCCGCCATTATAACCACCTGTGCCGTCTCCAGTGTAGAGAAAAAATAATTAACTTCTTTTAGTTCCCGTAGTAAGGGCTGCTTATGGAATAAATCACCCGCAATAAGAAGCAAATCGACTTTCTCCCTGTTACATACAGTTATGATGTTCTTAAAGCTTTCCCATATTTCATTCTGTCGTTCCATAGCCCATGGCATATTCGAATCAGGAACAGCACCCAGGTGGACATCTGCAATATGTATAAATTTCATAAGAACCCCCTGACTTCGTAGATTATCGGCTAAAATCACTTCGTGTTACGTCTATAAAATATTTTAAACTCTTGGAGCAATCTGCTTATTCACGTAGATTATATCATATAATAAGTATGTACAGCAAGAAGGGTTTCGAACGTTTATTCTGTTTAGAAAAGTATGCTTTCGCTGAATTAAATGTTGCGAACGCTGAATACTTATGTTATACTATTCTGGTTAGAATTTTGATATGCGTCTGAACGAGGTGATTATTTTGTCTGTGAGTTATAAAAAGCTCTGGAAACTTCTGATTGACCGCGATATGAAGAAAAAGGATCTTTGTGATATTGCAGGTATAAGCCATGCATCAGTAGCCAAGCTTGGTAAGAATGAAAATGTGACAACCGATGTCTTACTTAAGATTTGCTCGGCTTTACACTGTGACATTGGCGATATCATGGAAATTGTGGAGGATTCATATTCTGATATTGATAAATGATAATAACTTTTTCTCTTAAGAGATAAGTTGGAATAGGAGTGATTAGTATAGAAACATTATTTTTTACTATTGTAAATCGAGGTAAAGCAAATGCCGTATTGCGCAAGGCCAAAGAATGCGGCGCAACCGGAGGAACTATATTATTAGGTGAGGGTACTGTACAGTCTAAGCTGTTGGATATTATGGGTATGACGGAGACGCGTAAAGAAATTCTTATAATACCCGCATCGGGCGAGCTAGATGCTACTCTCCATGAAATACTTAGTGATACGTTTAAATTTTCTAAAAGAAACAAAGGAATAGCTTTTTCTGTGCCATTTAGACGATGGACGCTCGATGCATCCGAACAAGAGCACAATATATCTTTAGATGATGACAGGTTTTCTCACTGTTGTTTATTTACTATTGTAGATAAGGGACGAAGCAAGGACTGTATTACTTCTGCAAGGGCAGCAGGAGCCCGTGGCGGAACCGTAATACGCGGACATGGTGCAGGAGTACCTGCTGATTCGTATTTTCCATTGGCAATAGAGCCCCAGAAGGATACTGTTTTAGTTATCACAAGGAAGGACAAAGCTGCTGCCATTAGAGAAAGAATCTTCTCTGATTTAGAGCTTGATAAGCCCGGAAACGGTATTATATTTACTCTTCCTGTAAGCAACACCAGTGGTCTGGTCGAAAACAGAATCCAAGAACGTAAAGGGGGGACACCATGAGTTTATTATTTGATAAGACTAAAGATGTTGCCAAAACTTTACTCCCGGTTGTGGCATTAGTACTTTTTATTTCATTTGTTATAGTTGATGTTGAAACAGATGTTATTATCCGCTTTATCGTAGGCAGTGTCTTGCTACTAATCGGTTTAACCATATTTTTATGGGGTGTTGATTTAGCGATGAATCCCATTGGCGAGCATATGTCAATGGAAGTGGCCACTTCGAAATCTCCTATTAAAATAGCCATACTTAGCTTTTTTCTAGGCTTTCTGATTACCGTTGCAGAGCCTGATTTGCTTATTCTTGGTGACCAGGTTGAAGGCGCATCGGGAGGTACTTTAAAATCATTTATAATTGTATATATGGTTTCAATCGGAGTGGGTGTAATGGTTTCTTTGGGAATCTTCAGACTCCTTAGAAACAAACGCCTCAATATGTTTATGGCAATCACATATGGCATTATACTGGTTCTGGCTATACTTGTGTCACAGGAGTTTCTGGCAATTGCCTTCGATGCCTCAGGTGCTACTACCGGTGCTCTTACGACACCGTTTGTCCTTGCATTATCTCTCGGGCTTTCCAATGTTAAGGGTGGTAAGAATACCGAGGAAAACTCCTTTGGACTCGTTGGTATCATGAGTGCCGGACCGATACTGGCAGTTATGCTGTTGTCAATAATAACGAGACAGAAACACATACAGGGCGATGCCGGAGAATATATCTTCCAAAAAGGCGTACTTGGACCGATTCTGGATGCTATTCCTCAGCTGTTTATTGAATCCCTTTTAGCTCTGTTACCAATAACAATTTTGTTCTTTATATTTAATTTCACTAAATTTAAGATAAAGAAGGGTGAAATGATTACCATTATTAAAGGTCTAATCTTTACCTTAATAGGTCTTGTTATATTCCTAACCGCTGTAAATTCAGGATTTATGGATATGGGTAGAATTTTAGGAATGGAGATTGCAAAAATGAATAAAGGCCTGCTTATTGGGCTGGGCTTTGCATTAGGTCTTATCGTTGTCTTGGTAGAGCCTGCAGTTCATGTTCTTGGTGAGCAAATAGAAGAGGTTACAGGCGGTCACATACCTATCAACTTAATTCGAACCACATTATCCATAGGTGTTGGAAGTGCCATAGCTCTTTCTATGGTAAGAATAGTTGTTCCCGAGGTAAAGCTTTGGTATTTCCTATTACCCGGATTCTTAATTGCAATTATTCTTTCATTTAAATCGAACCCTGTTTTCGTTGGTATCGCTTATGACGCCGGCGGCGTTGCATCGGGTCCTATGACTGCCACATTTGTACTCGCATTCGCCCAGGGTGCTGCCACAAGGATAGATACCGCCAATGTTCTTGTGGACGGCTTCGGTGTAATAGCCATGGTCGCAATGGCTCCGGTGCTATCAATTATGATTCTGGGAACCATATTCCAGCGAAAGAAGGTTGTAGAGCATCCTCATGATATCGAGGATAAGGAAACCGTAGCCGTGGCTCCGACAAATATGGACGATTTATATCACGACTGCCTCCTGGTAATTGTTAATAGGGGCTATGCTGAAAATGTTGTAGATGTGGCAAGACAGGCTGGTGCTACAGGAGCTACCATATTCCACGGAAGAGGTACCGGTGATCATCATACCGTCAAACTGCCGATTATTAATATAGAATTACAGCCTGAAAAGGAAATTGTATGCCTCATCACGGGAACAGATATAAGTGCAGATGTTGCGAGTGGTTTAGTGAAGGATTCGCAGCTCGAACAAGAAGGCGAAATAGCAGTATATATATCGCCGACTGTTGCAATGATAAAGAACCTTAAATTTGACAATAACTTCTTAGCAGATTAAATATCTATGTATGCATATAAAAAGTGCAGGGAAGAGGATAATTATGAAAACCATTGAAACCGATAGGTTAATACTGAGACCATTCAAGTACACGGATTGCGAAGACTTATATGAGTATGCGAAAAATCCCCATGTGGGGCCAAATGCAGGATGGAAGCCCCATGAGAGTATTGAAGAATCAAAAGCAATACTAAAGAATTTTATAGAAGAGGACGAGGTATTGGCTATCGTCTGGAAGGTTAATAATAAGGTTATCGGTTCACTGGGTTTGCATAAGGATTGTTTTCGAACTGCCGATAATGTCAGGATGCTGGGATATGTCCTTTCAGAAGATTATTGGGGAAAGGGTATAATAACCGAAGCATCAAAGGCCGCTTTAGCCTATGCATTTACAGACCTGAACTTAGAATTGGTCACTGTACAACACTATGCCTATAATCAAAGGTCAAGACGGGTAATAGAAAAATGCGGCTTCCATTATGAAGGAACACTTAGGCATTGCACAAAGATATATAACGGTAATACTTATGACGTGATGTGCTATTCCATGACTAAAGACGAATGGGAAAAGCTATACGGATGAATACTAACATCGTCAGTTCGAGACCTTCCTGACGTAAAACAAAACTAAAGGAGATTTTATATGAATAAAAGGACTTTATACATTACTCAGGCGGCTGTAATTGCCGCCATCTATGTTGTACTGGTATTTGTATTCCAGTATTTCAGCTTTGGACCGATACAATTTCGGATTGCCGAAGCACTTACTGTGCTTCCCTATTTTACACCTGCCGCCATACCCGGTGTTACGATAGGCTGTTTGCTCAGCAATCTTCTTTTTAAAGCAGATATTCTGGATGTTATATTTGGAACAGCAGCAACTCTTATTGCTGCCTACCTGTCTTATCAGTTAAAGGATAACAAATTCCTGGTTCCGGTCCCGCCCATCCTAATTAACGCCATAATCATTCCCTGGGTATTGAAGTATGCCTATTTTGAAGCAGACCCAATTCCCTTTATGATGTTTACGGTTGCAGCAGGTCAGCTGGTTTCTGCCGGTTTATTAGGTATGATATTATTGTTTTCTCTAGATAAGGTAAAACATATTATTTTTAAATATACAGGGGCATAAAAGGACTGTATCGGCTAATGATTTTATAATTAAGAGAGGGCTTCTCCATACAGAGAATCCCTCTCTTAATTATTGTATTCAATTTACAGCTCACAGTGTCCTACGGTTCTGGGGAAAGGAACCACATCACGGATATTGCCCATACCGGTCAGATACATTACACAGCGTTCAAAGCCAAGGCCATAGCCTGCATGTCTGACAGAACCGTATTTTCTAAGGTCAAGATAGAATTCGTAATCCTCTCTCTTTAACTTCATCTCTTCCATACGCATTAGCAGCTTGTCATAATCATCTTCCCTCTGGCTTCCTCCGATGATTTCACCTATTCCGGGTACCAATAGATCCATAGCCGCAACTGTCTTATTGTCCTCATTCAGCTTCATATAGAAGGCTTTGATATCCTTAGGATAATCTGTTACAAAGACAGGTTTCTTAAATACCTGCTCCGTCAGGTAGCGCTCATGTTCGGTCTGAAGGTCACAACCCCAGTATGCCTTAAAATCAAATTTATCGTTGTTCTTTTCTAATGTTTTTATGGCATCAGTATATGTCACATGGCCGAACTCGGAGTTAACCACATTGTTAAGCCTTTCGAGCAATCCCTTATCTACAAATTGATTGAAGAAGTTCATCTCCTCAGGTGCATGCTCCAATACGTAGCTAATAATATATTTTAACATTTCCTCAGCCAGGTCCATATTATCCTTTAGGTCCGCAAATGCTATCTCGGGCTCGATCATCCAAAATTCTGCCGCATGGCGGGTAGTGTTGGAGTTCTCGGCACGAAATGTTGGGCCAAATGTATAGATATTCTTAAAGGCCAAGGCAAATGTCTCACCGTTAAGCTGACCGCTTACAGTAAGATTTGTCTCCTTACCAAAGAAGTCCTCCGAATCATCCACCTTACCGTCCTTAGTTCTTGGAGGATTGTCTATATCAAGGGTGGTAACCCGAAACATTTCCCCGGCTCCCTCTGCGTCACTTCCTGTAATTATAGGCGTATGCACATATATAAAATCTCTTTCCTGAAAGAATTTATGAATCGCATAGGATATTAAAGAACGAACACGAAATACCGCCTGAAATGTATTGGTCCTTGGCCTTAAATGTGTTATTGTTCTCAAATATTCTAATGAATGTCGCTTCTTTTGTAGAGGATAATCAGGTGTGGAAGTCCCCTCGATTATTATTTCCTCTGCCTGAATTTCAAAAGGCTGTTTCGCTTCCGGAGTAGCTATCAGTTCGCCGGTAACGATGATTGCAGAGCCCACATTCAGCTTTGATATTTCCGCAAAATTACTCATCCTGTCATGATAGACTATCTGTAATGTATCAAAATAGGTTCCGTCATGAAGGACTATAAACCCAAAGGTCTTAGAGTCTCTTACGCTGCGGATCCAACCCCCTACAGATATTTTTTTACCGATATACTGTTCTTTATTGCGATATAACTGCCTTATTTCTACTAATTCCATAGCTTAACTCCTTTTTATTATTTTCTCATTAGTATATCACAAGATTGCCAGAATACAAGTAAAAATCTTAATTGTTACTGAAAGTTAGAGCTTCCAGTACCGCCTCGCTGCTTCGTTCTCTTACATTAAGAAAATTTACCGCTTCACTTATGCTTCCCAAATCATGGGCATCAGAATTTATTATTCTATTACATCTTGCTAAATACGGATGAATTCTGCAAAGCTCCTCTGAGCAGCCATCATTGCTGAATTCTACACACCTAAACTTTACCTCCGGAGGAACAAACCCCAGGTTAGATAACAAACTGTTAGAGCCTTTATCCACATGAGCCGGAACATAGACTCCCTTATATTCTTCTATTAAACTATCAAGACTGTTAAAGGATATTTCCGTTGCATTTATCAATAAACAGGATTCCTCATCTACAATGTTATCTTCATCATCATATATCTCCTGCTTCCCAAATATCCTTTCATTATTTTTGACCTTTATAAGCCTTTCATATACATATCTGTCAAAAGACATAGCCCTTTCCAATGAAGGAAAAAAACAAAGCACATGGACTTCCTCCATTGTGCACAGCTCCATTCCGAAAATGGTAAGTATATTGTTTTTCTGAGCATAGCTATAGACCGCCGGAAGGTTTCTGCATGAATTATGGTCCGTCACAGCGATAGCATCCAACCCAAGCAGCTTAGCCATATTTACTATATTGGCAGGTGTCATATCCTCATCGCCACAGGGAGAAAGACAGGAGTGGATATGAAAGTCATAGCTTAGCTTAATCATTTAGCTTATTATATATTATCAGGGCTGCATCAAAAACCGGTAGATTTGTTCTCAAAACCGTTATGCCCTTCTCCTTCGCTTTTATCATAGCAGGCTCATCCAGATTGCTTCCTTCTGCAAGTATAATGCAGGCTGCTTCTGCAAGAGTTGCTACTGCCAGTGCATTTATATTGGCCATAACCGTTACCCATGCAGCACCGGACGGCATCCTTCCCATGGATATACTAAGCAAATCGCAGCAATAAGGTACCGTTACCTCCCTGTCCGGATCACTTCCCTCATTCAATATCTCAAATTCGGATAATTCTTTTATTAAGCTTCCTAATCTCATTCTGTTCCTCCGATATACCGAGTAATTACTTTTTATTATCTAATCTTGATAGCTCATCTGATATTTTATGAATATAATTTCTGAGTATATGTATACAATCCTCCTGCTTTGCCGCCCCCCGAACAATGTCCTCGGCTAATGCCTTACAGGTAGGAGCACCACAGGAGCCACAATCCAAACCGGGAAACTTCATATTAAGCTGTTCTACTTTGGCCATCTTCTGAATACTGTCCTTCATGTTCTGACCTATTTTAAAAACAGGCTCATATAATACATTCTTGGTCCAATATGCATCATCGCTTTCAACGGGATTAAGATGCGTACAGGCAACAGGAAGATATTTTCTAAGACGCTTTAACTTTACCTTGGCTGCATATGGATTTTCAACCGTAAGTACTCCACCGACGCATCCTCCTGCACAGGCATTTAATTCTATGAACTCCAACTGCTCCAGCTTTTGATCCTCGAGATCATCTAATACCCTAATAACATTTTCTATACCGTCCGCAGCGAGATAATTATCGGTAAGTAAGGCACCGGCTTCTCCGCCGCTGCTTCCCCAACCTACTCCTATCCTTCCTGCTTTACCGATATCCTCAACTTCCTTCATGCTTTTCTTCATGTAAGGAAGCAAAATGGTATATACCTCCTTCATCGCCAAAACCCCGTCAATCTCGCTCTTTTCAATTCCAATCGGTGATTTTACGGCAGTCACCTTGGCCGGACAGGGCGATATGAATATAATTCCTATCTTCTCTGAAGGAATACCTGTTTCTTCCATAGCTTTTTTTCTGGCGTTAATTGCCGCCAGATCCACCGGTGCATAAATGGGAAGCAGATGGTCGATAAGATTCGGAAATCTGATTCTGATTAACCGAACTATTACCGGACAGGCGGTACTTATAATCGGCCATTTGTCCTTATTATTTTTAACATAGGTTCTGGTTAAATCCGACACTATTTCGGCAGCACTGCCCACCTCATATACATCGTCAAATCCCATCCTCTTTAGAGAGGTGAGTACAAGATTGATATCATCAAGATTGTTAAACTGCCCATATAAGGACGGAGCCGGAAGAGCCACTTTATATTCAAAATTGTTCATTATCTCCGGTGAATCATAGGTGGCTTCCTTAGCATGATGGGGACAGATACGAATGCATTCTCCACAATCTATACAGAATTCCTTAATTATAAAGGCTTTACCGTCTCTGACTCTTATTGCCTGTGTGGGACAGCGTTTAATACAATTAATGCATCCCATACATCTATCTTCTTTTAAATATACTGATGTAAAAAATTCACTCATACTATCGCTCCATTTTAATATGTCTGCTTTATGGTATGTTTACAATCATTCTTAATGTTGTTCCAACTCCAACCTTGCTTTCGATCTTTAAATCATCTGTGTTTTTCTTGATATTCGGAAGTCCCATACCTGCACCGAAGCCCAGGGACCTGATATTATCAGGGGCTGTGGAATATCCGGCTCTCATGGCCAGCTCAATATCCTTAATACCCGGACCCCTGTCTTCTAATATCATTTCTATTTTATCCTGAGATATGATAACCTCAATGGTTCCCCCATAGGAGTGTATAACCATATTGATTTCGCCTTCATATAAGGAAATGGCTACCTTTCTCACGATATCAGGATCAACTCCCATCAGCTTAAGCTTTCTTTTTACGCTGCTGGAGGCTTCTCCTGCCCTGGTAAAGTCGTCTGAGTCCACGTCATATTTAAGAACAATTTTGTCATTCATCTATACGGTGCACCTCCACGAAGGCCCTTCTCATACAATATACCGCAAGCAGAAAACATCCTGTGTCCGCTGGTTAGAAGAACAATGCCTCTTTCCTTTGCCATTTCGATAACCGATTCATCCGGCATCTTCCCTCTGACAAACACAATGCAGATTACATCCATCATCTCTGCCGTTCGAATAACCTGAGGATTACATAACCCTGTCAAAAGAACAGCTCTGTCCTTCATGAATGCAAGTACATCACTCATCATATCTGAGCCACAGGCGGCATGCACTTCTCTGTCCTGCAACTCCTCTCCGCATATAAGCCTTGCCCCCAAGGCTTCCTTTATGTCTTTGATAGTCATATATCCAGTTATCTCCTATCTGTATAATTCATTAATATATGTATAGCATCTTTATTCTATAGCCTATGGATAAAACACCTCAAATGCGCTCGTATTATCCTTTTTAGCCATAACTAAGGCTGTTTTGGCATTTGCCAATGCAACTGAATAATCAGCCTGTCCTTTTACTAAGGCAACACCGATGCTTATAGTAACTCCGTTTTTATTATAGTCATATGCATACAATTTATTGACCTCTCGGCAAATAGCCTCTGCCTTTTCATAAGCATTTCTGTCTGAGCTTATATCCTTCATGCATATAATGAAATCGCCTAAGCCCATTCTTCCGATTATATCGCTGCCTCTAAACAGTCTTCTAAATATCCCGGCTATTGAGACAAGAACATTCTCTCCGTCGACTAATCGAACCACTTCATTTACTCCCTTATAATTGCGTACCTCACAAACGAATAAAGCAGATATGGCTTTGGGATCTTGATTTGACAAGCTGTCCGTAATCAGGTTCTCCGCGGTCTCCTTAGTATATACATTGGTTAATGCATCTGTCTGAAGCTTCGGAGCTGTCTTTTTATCTTCCTGTCTGGTATGCATGATTGCCAGTTTGCCGACCACCTTATAGGGATTCTTATTTTCGTCAAAAATGATTGAAGCATAGCAAACATACCACGCCATCTCGCCGTCTTTTGTCTTCAACCGAACCTCCATGCGGGCCTGCTTCTTACCGCTCATCATGCTCTTAAATATCTTAATAACCCCGGGTAAATCCTCCGGGTGAATCAGCTTGGTTTTTTCCAACCTCTTACTTAAATCTTTAACCTCCGGTTCCTTACCGAATACCTCACGAAATAATTGGGTAAACAAGAGTGTATCAGTTGCGATTACATATTCGAAGAATAATTCCTTCGAAAGTTCCAATATTGTGCGAAGATAACCCAGCTCCTGTTCCGTTTTTCGAAATCCCGTCATGTGATCAGTTACATCTAAAGCCATACAGTAATATATTGGCAGGGTCTTGTTATGCTTCTGGAATTCTTCATCGGTTTTCGTCCCGTTAATCATAATCCACTTTAAATCACCGTTCTTTTGCAACGACCTATAAATTAACAAAAACTGATTATCCTTCCGTCTTTTCTGAGCAGCTATCTGTTGGGTATAGTATATTATGTCAGCCGAGTAAACAGTCTTAAATATAGACTTAGGTAATTTATTGGACTTGCTTTGGTCCATATCGATAAGCTTATAGAATGGCTCATTTGCATGAACAATTGTAAGCTCATCGTCCATAACAATTCTTAATAGACCGCCCGGTAAGGCATTTAATACATGATCCATATTCAATTGATTTTCGCCCATAGTTTAGCACCTTTCTGTATGTAATACTAAATCCAAATAATCTGCCAAGCGTATTAATTATAATACAATTTAAGCTCAAATACAATCTTTACCCCTTGATACATTAACATTATAAATTCTGTCGAATTAAGTCGAGTAATTGTGTGATTTTATTATACAATTTGCATATATCGGACAATGAATTATTTTATTCCTTGTGTATTATTATTGTAGATTTTTTAACAATATGGTGCTATAATAAGAGTGTTTTTTTGATAAATATTTAACATTTAACAAGGAGGTAGCATCATGGGTGTTAAAACAAGTAGTGTAGCTTTTACCGGAACAAAAGAGCAGTATAAAAAGCTACTGGGTATCATTGCTGAACACAAAGATGATAAAGGTGCATTGATGCCAATTATGCAAAAGGCTCAAGATATTTATGGTTATCTGCCTATTGAAGTTCAATCTATAATTTCTAATGAAATGAATATACCACTGGAAAAGATATACGGTATCGCTACTTTTTATTCTCAATTTTCTCTTAATCCAAAAGGAAAATATGTAATTTCAATATGTCTGGGAACGGCATGCTACGTTAAGGGTGCCGGTGATATTTATAATAAGCTTAAGGAGCTGTTAAATATCTCTGACGGAGAATGTACTCCGGACGGAAAATTCTCACTGGATTCGTGTCGCTGTATCGGAGCATGCGGCTTGGCTCCTGTAATGATGATAAACGATGATGTGTACGGAAAAATTACAGTTGATGACGTTGAGGGTATTTTAGCTAAATACGAATAATTATGTTACCTGAAATTTCTTTAAACATACTGGATATTGCCAATAATTCTATACGGGCCGGAGCCAACCTAATTAAAATCGAGGTTCGTATATCCAGAGAATCAGACATTTTAACAGTTAAGATAACAGATAATGGATGCGGCATGACAGACGAACATATGACAAAGGTTAGCGATCCCTTCTTCACTACCCGCAAAACCAGAAATGTGGGATTGGGAATTCCATTTTTAAAGCAGGCTACCGAATCAACCGGAGGGGATTTATCTATAGAATCATCACTTTGTAAAGGTACTGTAATCAATGCCTCCTTCGGTCTTTCACATATTGACAGAATGCCGTTGGGAGACATATGTTCCACTATATATACATTAATACTGGCAAATCAAGACATTGATTTTCTCTACATCTATGAATGTGACGGCAAAGAATATCAGCTGGACACAAGAGATATAAGACAGATTCTTGGGGATATAAGATTCGATGCACCGGAGGTTGCCGGATTTATACGAAACTATCTTAAAGAAAATCAATGGGAAATAGATGGCGGCAATTCGTTTTAGCCGTTATGACAGATATGAATAAAAGGAGGAAAGCAGATGAAATCTCTAGAAGAGCTTAAAGCAATTCGAGAAACCATGCAGGCACAGATGGGATTACGCAAGGAAGACAGTAACCAGACTCGTATTGTAGTCGGTATGGCTACCTGCGG
Source organism: Clostridiales bacterium (assembly GCA_012523775.1). Lineage (GTDB taxonomy): Bacteria > Bacillota > Clostridia > Lachnospirales > Lachnospiraceae > Mobilitalea. Next base: position 49,450 of record JAAYTK010000082.1, read on the forward strand.
TATTGCCAGTGGTGCAAGACCTGTACTTACCGCTCTTTCCAATATAGTACAGGAAAAGGGCTTGACAAACGTTATGGTAACACAGACCGGATGTATAGGATTATGTCAATATGAGCCTATAGTCGAGATACTCGAACCCGGTAAGGATAAAGTAACTTATGTAAAAATGACACCGGAAAAAGCATTAGAAATAGTAGATCAGCATATAATCCGTGGTCAAATAGTGAGTAAATATACTATTTCCGAGATAGTCGGATAACCAAAGGAGGTCACATTATGTATCGTTCACATGTATTAGTCTGTGGTGGAACCGGATGTACTTCCTCCGGAACTCCAAAGGTCTTGGAAGCATTTACAGATGAAATTAAAAAAGCAGGCCTAGAAAAAGAAGTGGCAGTTGTACAGACCGGTTGTCATGGATTATGTGCTTTAGGTCCCATTGTAGTTATTTACCCGGAAGCAACGTTCTATTCCATGGTAAAGCCCGAGGATGTTTTCGAAATAGTAAACGAACATCTTCTAAAGGGACGTATTGTTACTAGGCTGGTTTATGATGAAACTGTTTCAGAGGAAGGAATAACCTCTATCAGTGATACTGATTTTTACAAGAAGCAGCATAGAATTGCCCTGCGTAACTGCGGTATTATAAATCCCGAAAGCATTGATGAATATATTGCTACAAACGGTTACGAAGCATTAGGAAGGGCACTAACCCAATATACTCCCGATGAAGTTATTCAGATTATTCTGGATAGCGGACTTAGAGGAAGAGGCGGCGGCGGGTTCCCTACAGGTTTAAAGTGGAAGCTTGCCAGAGGTAATGACGCCGATCAGAAATACGTCTGCTGTAATGCCGATGAGGGTGATCCGGGAGCTTTTATGGATCGTTCCGTATTAGAGGGTGATCCTCATGTAGTATTAGAAGCTATGGCAATAGCCGGCTATGCAATCGGAGCCTCCATGGGTTATATTTATATCCGTGCAGAGTATCCCATTGCTGTTGAAAGATTAAGTATAGCTATTTCACAGGCAAGAGAATACGGCTTGCTTGGTAAGAATATATTCGGTTCCGGTTTTGATTTTGACATAGAGCTTAGACTCGGTGCCGGTGCATTCGTATGTGGCGAAGAAACCGCATTAATTACCTCTATAGAGGGCAACCGAGGCGAACCACGCCCCCGTCCTCCTTTCCCTGCACAGAAGGGACTGTTCCAAAAGCCAACTATACTAAACAACGTTGAGACCTATGCAAATATTCCTCAGATTATTCTTAACGGTGCCGAGTGGTTTAGCTCCTTAGGAACAGAAAAATCCAAGGGTACAAAGGTATTTGCACTGGGAGGAAAAATCCATAATACAGGTCTCGTAGAGATTCCAATGGGAACAACCCTTAGAGAGGTTGTTGAGGAAATAGGTGGCGGAATTCCGGACGGAAAGAAATTTAAAGCCGCACAAACAGGCGGACCCTCCGGCGGATGTATCCCATACAGTCATTATGATATACCCATTGACTATGATAACTTACTTGAAATAGGTTCAATGATGGGCTCCGGTGGACTCATCGTCATGGATGAGGACAACTGCATGGTAGATATCGCTAAGTTCTTCCTCGAATTTACCGTGGACGAATCCTGTGGAAAATGTACTCCTTGCCGTGTAGGTACAAAGCGTCTCTATGAAATGCTTGAAAAGATTACTGAAGGTAAGGGCACCATGGAGGACCTTGAAAAGCTTGAGGATCTATGCAAATATATCAAGGAAAATTCTCTGTGCGGATTGGGTCAAAGTGCTCCTAATCCCGTATTATCCACTCTACAGTTCTTTAAGGATGAATATATGGCTCATGTTGTAGACAAGAAATGTCCTGCCGCCGTATGTAAGGCTCTGCTGTCATATGTAATAGATGCAGAACTGTGTAAGGGCTGTACCTTATGTTCAAGGAGCTGTCCGAACAATGCCATATCCGGTAAGGTCAAAGAAGCTCATATTATCGATCAAGATAAGTGTATCAAGTGTGGCGTATGTATGGAAAAATGTCGCTTTGGTGCTATATCAATACGCTAGAATGGAGGTTAGTATGGAAAAGGTAAAAGTTAAGATAAATGGCATATCTGTTGAAGTTCCACAGGGGACAACTATTTTAGAAGCAGCCAGACTTGCCCACATTGAGATTCCTACCCTTTGCTTCCTTAAGGAAATCAACGAAATCGGTGCTTGTCGTATATGCGTTGTAGAGGTTAAAGGTGCAAGAAGCCTTGTGGCATCCTGTGTTTATCCTGTGTCGGATGGTATGGAGATAAGAACAGATTCACCAAAGGTGCTGGCTTCCCGCAGACAGACACTGGAGCTTATTCTCTCCGATCATGACAGAAAGTGCTTATCATGTGTAAGAAGCGGAAATTGCGAGCTTCAAAAGCTGTGCTATGACCTTAAGGTAGAAGATGAGACGACTTATGAAGGAGAACGTAATCATTACGAAATAGACAACTCCTCTGCCCATATGGTTAGGGATAACAATAAATGTATCTTATGTCGTCGCTGCTCAGCAGTTTGTGAGCATGTACAGGGAATAGGAGTAATCGGTGCAAACGAAAGAGGCTTTACAACCAATATCTCCTGCGCTTTTGATATGGGTCTGGGAGAAACCAGCTGTGTATCCTGCGGACAATGTATTGTTGCATGTCCTACCGGTGCATTATATGAAAAGGATTATACCGATGAAGTATTTGAAGCTATTAATGATCCTGATAAATATGTTATCGTACAGACAGCACCTGCGGTACGTGCAGCCTTAGGAGAAGCCTTTGGTCTTCCTATAGGTACCAATGTACAGGGTAAAATGGTTGCCGCTCTGAGACGGCTTGGTTTTGATAAGGTATTCGATACTGATTTTGCCGCGGACCTTACAATTATGGAAGAAGCAACAGAGTTTATAGATCGTGTAAAACACAATGGGGTACTCCCCCTCATAACCTCCTGTTCACCGGGATGGATTAAATACTGTGAGCACTATTATCCCGATATGCTAGATAACCTGTCAAGCTGTAAATCACCACAGCAGATGTTCGGGGCAATTACAAAGACATATTATGCCAAGAAGATGGGACTCGATCCCAAAAAGATAGTCATGGTAAGCGTTATGCCTTGTACTGCCAAGAAATTTGAAATCGGCCGTGATGATCAGAATGCAGCGGATGTACCGGATGTAGATATTTCAATCACCACAAGAGAGCTTGCCAGAATGATAGAACGCGTCGGTCTTAACTTCCTGTCACTTCCCGATGAGGAATTTGATGATCCACTGGGACGTTCTACCGGAGCGGCAGTGATTTTCGGTGCAACCGGTGGTGTTATGGAGGCAGCACTGCGTACAGCCGTTGAAACACTCAGCGGTGAAGAGCTCCCTAATCCTGAATTTGTAGAGGTTAGAGGTACACAGGGAATCAAGAAGGCAACCTATCATGTGGCAGGTATGGATGTGAACGTTGCCGTAGTATCAGGACTTAATAACGCAAAAACCATTTTGGATGAAATAAAAACGGGTAAATCCAATTATCATCTGGTTGAGATAATGGGATGTCCCGGCGGATGTGTAAATGGCGGCGGACAGCCTCAGCAGCCCGCCAGCATCAGAAACAATACCGATATAAGAGCTTTGCGTGCAAAGGCTCTCTATGATCAGGATGCTTCGATGCCAATAAGAAAATCCCATGAGAATCCTTCTATTAAGATGTTGTATGATGACTTCTTAAAGGCTCCGGGAAGCCATAAGGCACACGAAATACTTCATACAACCTATGTTAAAAGAGCAATCAACCCCTTTTAAATGATTTAAATTCCCCTAAAACCTTTGCATGTTTGGTTTTAGGGGAATTTAATATTATATTGACTTTTATTATTATGTTTCTTATACTTTATATATAGTTACTAAAAGGGAAGGAGCGGATTAATATGGCATTTAAGTTGGAACACCCCTTGTTACTTCTTGATAATAGCAATATGAATACCCTCTTTAACGAAGGTGAATTCAAATGCACCAATATGACATTTGAAGAGGCAAGAGAAATCATCGGTATGTACGAAAAGGACGAAATTGTTCTATGCTTCACGCATCCTGACACCTATGATATCATATTTAACTATCTCGGAATACCAAATAAGGACTTTGAATATAAACAAATCCGCAATATGCGAGTTAATCAGGATGGTATAATATTTAAGATTTATACCACACCTTCTGAGACACAGCCGATAATCCATGCGGACGGAGTAGAGGCTAAAAAGATTCAAAACATCTATGTATACTGTGTACATATAACCAGAACCAAGTAATATCTTCGTTTAACACCCATATAGATAAGCTAAGGGAATGTTCTTAAACATTCCCTTTTTCTATGCTTACTGCATCTCTGAATTCCTATATTTAACTTGATATCCTATTTGTTACCATGTATAATATGCCTAACGGATGTTCGGGGTTATATTTTATTTGACTAATGTTAGTTATAACGTGAACACTAGTGGCTTCAATCATTCCGGCGAACTGAAAAGAATGACGATATAATAAATGTGGAGCAGGGGCATATTATTGGGGTGGTGCGAATGGCAACAGAATTTCGCTGGACCTCTACTTAAAGGGTGGCATCAATGGCGGTATCAGAGCTTTCGGAAAAGAGTACAATATCATCAGCTTTTACCTGGATGCCCACGGCACGCTGGCATCAGGAGGAGGCTTTAAGACATGGGAGCTCGGGTGCAGCTGCACGGTCGGCTATAGCCTTGATTTGTGGCTGGTCGAAATCGAGGGCTCGGTCAACGCCAGCTTTGACACAACGATAGGATAATAGTTTTACAAACCAGCCAGGTCAAGAGGAGTATTACCAGAATTATTACTATAAATCCCATACTTTTCGAAGTTTGGGATTTATTTTTTGCATAAAAATGGAGCCTCGCAATAATTACTTAAGCGACAGCTCCATTTGTATCCTAATTACATTCTTCGCATCTACCGTAGAAATACGTTGCATGTCCTTCTATTTCTCCGGGAAAATTCTTATTGGCAATATCATTAATATGGTCTATTGAGTCCATCTCCAGATCTAATATCCTCTGACAATCCTTACATAAAAAATGATAGTGCTTCTGTGTATTGCCGTCATAGTGGTCGCTTCCGTCAATACCGTTAATCCTTATGATCTCGCCCTTTTCTACCAAAAGGCTCAGGTTGCGATAGATAGTACCCAGACTTATATTCGGATAGATCTCCCTAATACGCATATATATAGTGTCTGCGGTCGGATGCTCTTTGGTATGTGATAAGTATTCTTTAATAGCTTCTCTTTGACGGCTGTATTTCAATGTAGCCATTACAATCATCTCCTTGGCTAATTCATATTATTACTAATTAGATAATAGTAATTATTATTATAAACCTCATAATATCATTAGTCAAGCGGCTACTCTTTATTGAAGTCCATCAGTCTATTATATCTCAATAGACTCTGCAACGATAAAATCTATAATCTTACGAAACAGTAAATCTTCTCTAAGTATGTCCGTCTCTGCTTCTTCTAAAAACGCCTCGTTGGACTCATAGCCATATTGCTCTGTATATTCAGATACCTTGGCTTGAAATTCCTCCTCAGTAAGCTCTATACCCTCTGCATTACTGATGGCTTTAATAAATAGCTCCCTTGTTGCCATGTTTCTGGAATATTCTTTAATATCTGCTTCAAAGGCTTCCATGGTGCCACCGGATAATACAATAAATGTCTCCAAATCCGTCTCGTAGCTGGCTGCCACATTAATATATAGGGTCCTTAGATCAGATTCATAATACTCCACTAAGTTATCAGGCAATGTTATTTCCGAATTCTTAATGATGGTATCATATAAATCATTTTCCTTTTGGCTAATCATCCTTTCTGTGTAATACGCATTAAGCTCACTACGCAGATTTTCAACATATTCTTCCTTTGAGTCAAAGCCCACTATATTATTAATATAATCATCTGTAATTTCATAGTATTGAATACCGTTGACAATAACCTTGAAGACTGCCGGCTCACCGGCTAAAGTAGCATTGCCATAATTCTCAGGAAAAACCACATTAACCTCAATTTCAGTATTAAGCTCGGCTCCTATAAGCTGATCTTCAAATCCGTCAATGAACTGACGGGAGCCGACTGTAAGGTCATATCCCTGAAATGAACCGCCACTGAAGGGTTCCCCATTATGATATCCAACAAAATCTATATTAACCGTATCACCAAGCTGTACCGCTCTGTCAGTCACAACAATAGGTGTGGCACCGTTGTCATGCATGTCCATTTGAATCGCAATTTCAAGATTCTCTTCCGTCACTGTTAACTTCTCAACCTTAACCTCAACACCTTTATATTGGCCGATTTTAATATAATCATTATAATCGTAGTCTTCCTTAACTACAGGATTCTCTATTGGTACGAATTTATCTGTGACTTCCCCTTCATCGGTATTATCGGTATCATCGGTAGGTACAGGTGTGGGTGTTGCCTCGATGTTATTATTACTGTCGCTATCTTCGTTTGTTTTCTTGTTGCAGCCTGCAAATACAGCCATAATACTTAGACTTAATATTAATATCAATACGAATTTTTTCATTTACTTATCCCTTTCTTTTAGGTTTGCATAGGATATTTCCTTGCACTCATTCATTTATACCATATTCGGGGTAAAAAATAAAGTAAAAAGAGGGAGTTCACAATATTTAAACAATTTACCAATTAAAAGAAGAGCAGTCTTTGCTTACTGCTCTCTCTTTCATCATCTGAATGGGGATAATTAAATTTTCTCAAATCGGTCTACATCCATAACAAATATAGTCGCGCCTCCTACATTAACCACCACATTCATCGAGGTATATTCACCGCTCCCTACCGGATTTGAAATAATTTGTTTTCTAGGACCACAGGCCTTCTTTACAATGTTTATAACATCATCCACCTTATCTTCATCTGTACCAATCATTAAGGTTGTATTGCCTTCCCGTAAAAAACCTCCTGTAGATGCCAGCTTTGTCACATAGTATCCCTCTTTGTTTAATGCAGCCGTAACATCTCCGCTATCAATATTTCGTACAATTACATAGATAAGCTTCATGGAACCACCGCCTTTCTACAGTATAGTATTCACATGAATTAACGAATGCTTATTATATTCATTATATTACATGAATGGATAAAAGTAAATGAATTATAGTTTTTCTACTCCTAAGGTAACCTGCTCTCCGTTAATATTCCATTCCTTTGTATATCCCTGCAATTTGTCAAGCAATATATCGTCTGCCAGTACCTCGGATTTGATTACTTCAGTATTTCGTTCAATTATGCCCTTTATTCTGTCATTACCCTCTGAGGAAATCCTTATATGGTCCATAACTTCAAAATCCGCATCCTTACGCATGGTTTGAAGCTTACTTATTATTTCTCGAACGAAGCCCTCCTCAATCAGCTCCTCAGACAGCTTGGTATCCAAAACCACAGTAATGCCATAATCCGAATCGGATATATAGCCCTCTGCCTGGGTTGCCTCGATTAAAAGATCATCCTTCTCAATATTTATCTCGGAACCATCCAATGTGAGACTAAGCTTTCCGGTGGCATTTATCTCATCCATGGCTTCATTACCGTTAATCTCAGACAATAGCTGCCTTACCGCACCTATCTGCTTACCGAACTTAGGTCCAAGGGTCTTAAGCTGAGGCTTAAAGCTATAGGAGGTGAATTTCCTTACATCATCCGTAAATATTATTTCTTTGACATTAAGCTCATCGGCAATTATATCCATAAAGAAGTCGGAGAGCTTATCATCCGCCTTCACATACATCTTTCCGATAGGCTGACGGTTCTTGATATTTGCCGTATTCCTGCAGGCACGCCCCAGAACCACAATCTCCAGAACCTCCTCCATGTTATCCTCAAGCTCCTTGTCGATATAATTCTCGTTATGGCTGGGATAAGAGCTTAAATGGATACTTTCGGGTGCGGACTTATCCAGATTGACAACAAGATTCTGATAGATCTCCTCTGTCATAAACGGAACATACGGTGCAGCCAGCTTGCTAAGCTGAACCAATGCCGTATATAAGGTCATATATGCATTAATCTTGTCTTGTGGCATTCCCTTAGCCCAGAAGCGTTCTCTGCTTCTTCTTACATACCAGTTAGACAGCTCATCCACAAAATCGGACATCAGTCTTGCACCCTCTGTGATTTTGTAGTTATCAAGATTGCTGTCAACCAGCTTTATTAAAGTATTCAGCCTGGATAACAACCATTTATCCATAACCGACAGTTTATCATATTCCAGACTATGCTTTGTAGGATCGAATTGATCAATATTGGCATACAGCACATAGAATGCATAGGTATTCCATAACGTACCCATGAATTTTCTCTGTCCCTCCGTAACCGCACCATGGTGGAAGCGGTTGGGAAGCCATAGGGCTGAATTCACAGAGAAATACCAGCGTATTGCATCGGCACCGTGCTGAGCCAGAGCATCCATAGGCTCTATGGCATTTCCCTTGGATTTGGACATCTTCTGACCGTTCTCATCCTGTACATGGCCAAGTACAATACAGTTTTTAAAGGAAGATTCATCAAAAATTAGGGTTGAAATTGCCAGCAATGAGTAGAACCAGCCTCTTGTCTGATCTACTGCCTCACTGATAAAATCTGCCGGAAATCTTTCTTCAAAAATCTCCTTGTTCTCAAATGGATAGTGCCACTGTGCAAATGGCATGGAACCGGAATCATACCAACAGTCGATAACCGGCTTAACTCTTGTCATCTCCTTGCCACACTCAGGGCATTTAATAGTAACCGCATCGATGTATGGCCGATGAAGCTCGATATCCTCCGGACAATTGTCTGACATGGATTTGAGCTCCTCTATACTTCCGATACAATGCCTGTGTCCGTCCTCACATTCCCAGATTGGAAGAGGTGTACCCCAATAACGGTCTCTGGACAGACCCCAGTCCTGCAGATTATTAAGCCAGTCACCAAATCGACCCTGACCTATGCTCTCCGGCATCCAGTTGATTGTATTATTATTCTGAATCATTTTATCCTTTACTTCTGTCATCTTGATAAACCAGGATTCTCTTGCATAATAAATTAACGGAGTATCACATCTCCAGCAGAAAGGATAGCTATGCTCGTATTTTAGTACCTTAAATAATAAACCCTTATTATAAAGCATTTTCATAATTGGTTCGTCAGCGTCCTTACAGAACATACCTGCTATGTCTGTGGCCTCCGGTTTGAATTCTCCCTTACCGTCAACCAGCTGTACGAAGGGTAGGTCATAGACATTGCCTATACGGGAGTCATCCTCACCGAAGGCCGGAGCAATATGAACCACACCGGTACCGTCTGTTAATGTAACATAATGATCACAGGTAACATAGAAGGCTTTTTTATCTGTTTTGGCATAGTCGAATAAAGGTTCATATTCGATATACTCAAGCTCCTTACCAAGGTAGCTTTTCTCAACCTCATAATCCCCTTCAATTATATTGAGAAGCGCCTCTGCCAATATATATTTCTCTGCTTTTACGGCTTTAGGCACATCAGATTGATGCTCCTCACCATGATGGTCATGGCCGCATTCACAGCCTTTACTGCTGATTAGATTACCCTTCTCATCTACCTGAACCTTAACCTTAACATAGGTTTCATCGGGGTTAACACATAGCGCCACATTAGAAGGAAGTGTCCAGGGAGTCGTGGTCCACGCAAGAATATACTCATTTTCCGTTCCCTTTATCTTAAACTTGGCAATCAGAGATTTCTCTTTAACATCCTTATACCCTTGTGCCACCTCATGGCTTGATAAGGGAGTCTCACATCTTGGACAATAGGGAACAATCTTAAAACCTTTATAAAGCAGTCCCTTATCCCATATCTTCTTTAGTGACCACCATATTGACTCTATATAATTGTTCTCATAGGTAATATAAGGATTGTCCATGTCAACCCAATAACCCACTATTCCGGAGAACTCCTCCCACATACCCTTGTATTTCCATACGCTTTCCTTACACTTCTTGATGAAGGGCTCGAGGCCATACTCCTCAATCTGGTCTTTACCGCTGATTCCCAGTTGCTTTTCTACCTCCAGCTCAACAGGAAGCCCATGGGTATCCCAGCCTGCCTTACGAAGAACATTATAGCCTTTCATGGTACGGTATCTGGGAATGATGTCCTTAACCACACGAGTAAGCACATGACCGATATGGGGAGTGCCGTTAGCGGTCGGCGGGCCATCATAGAATGTAAAGCTCTTTTTACCTTTACTTTCTTCAATGCTCTTTTCGAATATCTTTTTCTCATTCCAGAACTCTAAAATCTTCTTCTCTCTCTCGACAAAGTTCAAATCCGTTGACACTTTGTTATACATGCCAATCCTCCTTTAATTATTAACCTTTGCTGTTTATTTGCCTTTACTTTTCAAAAAAAGCTCTCATCCGAAAAAGGATGAGAGCTTGTGCTTTCATTAACCACCTGTTTCATATACACTGCCCAAGGGCATTCATACATTATCCATATAACGGTGGAAACCGGCTTAACTTACTTAATAGAATGTATCTATCTTTAGGTCTTGCAACTATGGAGTGATTTTCGGTCATCCGCTACTCATGCCGGACTTACACTGTCTCCGGCTCGCTGTGATTTTCACTGAATGCTTACTCTCTCCGTCATCGTTTTTATGATTTTTAATTTTATTTATGATAGTACAAAAAACCCAGAATGTCAAGAACTTCTTGATTTATTAAGACAATAGTTTCTTGACTTTGTGTAAAAACTGATATATCTTGAAGAATGGGTCAATAATAAATGAATCTTAGGCTTTATTATTTAAAGCATTGTGTTACAATAATTGTGATATGATATTGTAAACCATAAATTACATTCAAATAAATCTAACGAAGGGGATAATATGAGCAAACAAAACTTAACGCTACTGACAGATTTTTATGAGCTGACTATGATGCAGGGTTATTATAACAACAAGAATAATGACACTGTTATATTTGATATGTTCTACAGGGACAACCCCTGTAACAGTGGCTATGCAATCTGTGCCGGTTTGGAGCAGGTAATAGATTATATTAAGAATCTTAGATTCAAAGAGGATGACATCGAATTTCTACGGTCACTAAAGATATTTGATGAAGGCTTTTTGTCTTATCTGAAGGAGTTTCATTTTACCGGAGATATCTATGCCATACCCGAGGGCACCGTCGTATTTCCCATGGAGCCCCTGGTTAAGGTAATTGCTCCGATTGCAGAGGCTCAGTTAATCGAAGCTGCCATTCTAAATTTTATTAATCACCAGAGTCTCATTGCCACAAAGGCCTCCCGAGTGGTATATGCCGCAGGAGGAGCTCCGGTTATGGAGTTTGGTTTGAGAAGGGCTCAGGGCCCCGATGCCGGAACCTTAGGTGCAAGAGCCGCTGTTATCGGTGGATGTATAGGAACCAGTAATGTGCTGTCAGCCAAACTATATGATTTACCCGCACTGGGTACACATGCTCACAGCTGGATTATGAGCTTTGAGGATGAGCTTACAGCCTTTCGTAAGTATGCAGAGCTTTATCCCTTAAATACAACTCTTTTGGTCGACACATATGACACCCTGCGTACCGGTGTTCCCAATGCCATAAAGGTCTTTAAGGAGCTTCGGGCCAGTGGCAGAATGCCTGAAAAGTATGGTATCCGTCTCGATAGCGGAGACTTGGCTTACTTATCCAAAATGGCGAGAAAAATGCTGGACGAAGCAGGCTTTACAGAGGCAACTATTACAGCCTCCAGCGATCTTGATGAATATGTTATTGAGTCCCTGATTTCTCAGGGCGCTAAAATAGATTCATGGGGAGTGGGAACAAAGCTTATAACCTCAAAGGACTGCCCGTCCTTTGGTGGAGTATATAAGCTTGCCGCCATAAAGAGAGACGGTGAATTTATACCCCGTATGAAGCTGTCAGAGAACCAATGGAAGATTACCAATCCGGGTAACAAGAAGATATACCGGGTATACGAAAAGGACAGTAATAAGATTAAGGCCGACTTAATAACCTTAGACGATGAAGTATTTACTTCTGATAAGCCACTCTTGTTATTTGACCCGATTGCCACCTGGAAGAAAACCTATCTGGAGCCGGACAGCTATACTCTGAGAGAGTTGCTGGTTCCTATTTTCCTTAACGGCAAATGTGTATATACCTCACCGTCAGTTATGGAGATTCGGGAATACTGTGCCAATGAACAAAACACGCTATGGGATGAATGTAAGCGACTTGTTAATCCCCATAATGTATATGTGGACCTGTCAAATAAACTTTATCAGCTGAAAACACAGCTGTTAAATAACTATCATTCTACCTTTTAGAATACCGGAAACTTTTATTTAACAACAATTTGATTTGTGATATAATATTATGGAATTATTTCGATGCAACATAACTATGGGAGGAACTTATGAGAAAAGCAAGAATGCCAATTATAACAACATGTATTTTACTTATATTATCACTGGCGGGATATTTGGTTTTCCGTAAGGATTCGCCCCAAAAAATCATCCCCATTCAAACCGACAAAGGAAAGGCTGCTGCCTCGACTGTATCGTCGGATACCATAACAAATGATAATACCGATAGTTCCGGTAATCATACATATATTCCTCCCTCTGATGAATATGATGATAATAATGAAAAGAGCGAAGAGGATAATATGTCAAATAACAGACCTACGCCTACCCCATGGACTCCTGCCACCGAAATGGACCTGGATCCAAAAAGCATTACTGTATATGTTAATAAGGAATACTGCCTGCCTAAGGATTATGTACCGGAGAATTTAGTGATACCCAACATTCCCTTTGACAGTAACGGAAACAGCGAAAGAAAATATATGCGTAAGGAAGCCGCCGAAGCCATAGAGAGAATGTTTTTTGCCGCACAGGAGGACGGAATTACATTATATGGTATATCGGGCTACAGATCATACAGCCGACAAAAGGATATATTCCGAAACAATATAGTACATAAGGGGAAAAAGCATACTCTTAAGTATTCTGCCGCACCCGGAACCAGTGAGCATCAGACCGGACTGGCAATGGACGTATCCTCAAAATCCGTTCACTACAAGCTGGTTACCTCCTTTGCCAATTGCATTGAAGGTATTTGGCTTGCTGATAATGCTCATAAATTCGGTTTTATTATTCGTTATCCCAAGGACCAATACAAAATTACCGGTTATGCCTATGAACCCTGGCATATCAGATATGTAGGAGAGGATTTAGCAAATTATCTGTACACTAATAATTTAACCTTGGACGAATATTATAATTATGAACCAAGCGAGGACTTCGATTATGAGAAGAAATATGCTGATTTAATTAATTATAAGCCTCCTATAACTCCTACACCTATTCCTGAGGAAGAACTGGAGGAACCGCTTCCCGATTTGACGGATGAGGAGTTAGAGGATACCGAGAATGATGATATCGAGGATGGTGAATCCGATGACGAGGAAAATGGCGGTGACTTAGAAGACGAGGATTTAGATAGTGATGCATCAAAGGACGAGGAAGCGGATGATGAAAATACGGAGGATGAAAATATAGAGGATGAGGTTAGCGATATGCCTGATGACGAAAGCCAGGATGAAAATTTAGATAATCAATCCCCTACTCCGACACCCCCGGCTTTTCCTGCCCCCACACCGACACCTGTACCTACGGAAACACCCACGAATCCGGATGAATCAGAACCCTCTGACTAAAGCAGCATTATATCGTACTTTATGGAGGAAAGCTATGAGGCTGATATTAATACTTTTGTTTATATTACTGTTTTTTATTATTAGCATTCCATTATTCATTATTGAATTTATTATAGGCAGGTTTAACCGTCGTGCACAGGTCGCCAGTTCTCAGAAAATTGTAGTATTTGTATTTCATGTGATACTTTTTCTTGCCGGAGTAAAGCGAACTGTAATCGGGCTTGAGAATGTTCCTAAGGATGAACCAATTTTATATATTGCAAACCACAGAAGCTACTTTGATGTTCCAATATCCTATGTCAGTCTTCCAACCTTAACGGGATTTATGGCAAAGAAGGAAATTGCAAGGATTCCCTTCTTAAGAACTTGGATGCGTTTCTTACAATGTCTGTTTCTTGACAGAAACGATATTAGGCAGGGTATGAAAACCATTCTTAAGGCAATTGAACAGATTAAGGATGGATACTCCATATTTATATCGCCTGAGGGAACCCGTAATCATGGTGAAGAAATGCTTCCGTTTAAGGAGGGTAGCTTTAAGGTTGCCGAAAAGACCGGTTGCGCCATTGTTCCCGTAGCCCTTACGAATACCGATGAGATATTTGAGAATCATGTCCCCTGGGTTAAATCCACCAAGATCGTTATTGAGTTCGGTAAACCGATATACCCTAATAATCTCGATAAGGAGCAAAGAAGGCACATAGGCTCCTATGTCCAGGGTATTATTAAGGAAATGCTTGATAAAAATGCTAAATTGATTTAGCTGACAAAATATTCTAGATTATATTTTATATTTGCTATTTATTTTTTTATGATTTAATGATACAATAATCGTTGCCCGTCTAACCAGGCATGTATTATACGATAAATATATTTGTTTAACAGTTATTATAAATACGAATTCAGGAGGTACATAGTACATGAATCCCGCATTAATTGTAATACTCATAGTGGCTGTTGTTCTTATCGCAGTATTAGTAGTTCTATATTTCTTAGGTAAGAAGCTGCAAAAAAAGCAGGCTGAGTCTGAAGAGCAGATGAAGGCTGCTGCTCAGACATTTTCAATTCTTGTCATAGATAAAAAGAAGATGAAACTGTCGGAAGCCAATCTGCCTAAAGTAGTTCTGGAACAGACACCAAAATACCTCCGCCGTTCTAAGGTTCCGATTGTAAAGGCTAAAATCGGTCCGAAAATTATGTCACTGATGTGTGATGCCAAGGTATTTGACATCATACCGGTAAAGAAAGAGGTTAAGGCAGTAATAAGCGGTATATATATTACAGAAGTTAAAGGTTTAAGAAGCAATCTTGAAGCAAATACGTCTAAAAAAGGCTTTTTCGGTAAAATGAAGGATAAATTCAAAAAGAACAAATAATAATTATCCATAAAATTAAATAACATGTCCTCTTACCTGTGGAGACTTAAGCTATGGTAGGAGGATTTTTCATATCGTAACCAATTGTTTTATCTGTTATGGAGGATATATGGGAAGTAAAAGGAGCAGAACCAACAGAAGACTTACTAATGTATTATTAGTTATGACCGCTATACTTGTCGTGCTAATAATATTCGCCTATATCGATACGAATGCACAGAATAATAAGGACAATAATAAAGACGATTTTGTCTTAGATGAAACACCGATAACAACTAAACCCGATAATAACGATATCGATAATGACGATTCGTCCGATTCACCTCAGGAAGAGCCGACACCGACAGTAACTGATGAACCCGAAGAGGAACCGGTACCTAAAGGGCCTATTGTACTTGCCTTTGCGGGAGATGTTAATCTCGATGAGGACTCTAAACCGGTTGCCCGTTATGACAAAGAGAATAAAGGGATTCTCGGTGGTATCGGAGAGGAATTGGTTAAAGAAATGAACGATGCCGACATTTTTATGCTTAATAATGAGTTTGCATATAGTACAAAAGGAACCGAAATTATCGAGAAGTCATATACCTTTAGGGCACATCCTAA
This sequence comes from Clostridiales bacterium, assembly GCA_012523775.1. Lineage (GTDB taxonomy): Bacteria > Bacillota > Clostridia > Lachnospirales > Lachnospiraceae > Mobilitalea. The sequence continues at coordinate 65,264 of JAAYTK010000082.1, forward strand.
GCGTGTAGAAATATTAAAGGAAATGGGTGTGGATATCGTCTCTCTTGCCAATAATCATGCCTTAGACTTCGGTGAAGAAGCCCTACTTGATACATTTACAACCTTGGAAGAAGCAGGTATCGAATATGTGGGAGCAGGCATCAACTTAGACCGAGCGAAGGCACCCGTCTATTATACAATCGGGGATACCACCATTGGCTATGTGGCGGCCTCACATGTAATATATGCCATGGATTGGTATGCAACAGACAAACGTCCGGGAATGATAGGAACCTATGATCCTACCTTGTTTTTAGCCTCTATTAAGGAAGCAAAGGAGAACAGTGACTTTGTGGTTGTATATGTGCATTGGGGTAAGGAACGTACCCATGATCCCGTGAGCTATCAAAAGAATCTGGCTAAAAAATATATTGATGCGGGAGCTGACGTTGTTATCGGCTGCCATCCCCATGTCATGCAGGGAATTGAATTTTATAACGGTAAGCCAATAGCATACAGCCTTGGCAATTACTGGTTTAACGCATCAAAAAGAGAGTCCGGGCTCTTAAAGCTATACCTTAATCCCGATGGGACAACCGATGTTCAGCTTCTTCCGGCCATGAATGATAACACTTATACTTATATGATTATTAATGAAGATGAGCGAAAGGCTTATTATAAGTTTATGGAGGATATCTCCTTTGATGTGGAATTCGATGAGAACGGATTCATATTCGAAAAACAGTAGACAACTAAAGTGTAAGTATATTACCTAATTGTTTATTTCCTTTATTTCTATATGAATACGATTGTCTGAGATATGGCTGTCGCTATGGGAAAGCGAATATTCCATGTTAAGGATAATCTCGTTATGCTTTTCTACTATATTAATTGCGGTTGTCTTAATCTGAAAAAACAGGCTTCCGTACTGAGTCTCATATTCAGATTGTGTGGACTCATTTAAATCAAAAACCATATGTGTACTGTTATCCCCGATTTTTATGATTTCAACCATAAGCGGGGATATTTTTATTATATTTAGTCCATTGTCGGGGTCCTCGTATTTGAGGATATGTGTCTTATCATACCGACGGTATCTTCCTGTGGCATTGGTGATAATCCTGTCTTCATCCCCATCTTGGACTATTCCCTCGATAAATATACTGACCTCTTCTTTCATTTTCCTTTACTCCTGTTAGCCAAGCTCCTCAATATTGATATCCTTTGTTTCCATCACCTCACAGGGCAATATGGTGTTTGCAAATCGTTTAAATTTCTCTGCTCCGTCACTGACATAGAATTTATGATTTAACTTAGGGGTTGAATCATTTCGTATGCCTTTTTCTGTAAGCACCTCTACCAAGGATTTGGCTGTTTCATATGCCGGATTAACCAATACAATATCCTCTCCCACAACCTTACGTATGGTCTTTCTTAATAGAGGATAATGGGTACACCCAAGTACTAAGGTATCGATCTGATGCTCCAATATTTCGCTTATATATCTTCTGGCCATCTCAAGGGTTACAGGGTCATCCATTAAGCCTTCCTCCACCAATGGTACGAAGAGGGGGCACGCTTTACCGAAAACCTCTAATCTCGAGTCTGTCCTGCTAAGATATTCATTATAAATTCCGCTCTGAATAGTACCCTCTGTGCCTATAACACCTATTCTGCCGTTCCTCGTGGTTTTGGCAGCGACCTTGGCTCCCGGTGTAACAACTCCTATCATCGGTATATCAAACTCAGATTTCACCGTTTCAAGCGCGAACGCACTGGCTGTATTACAGGCTATCACAATAGCCTTTACTCCCTTGCTCATCAGAAACCTGATAATTTGTCTTGTATACGTTATAACCGTCTTGCCGGACTTGCTGCCATAGGGAAGTCTGGCCGTATCTCCAAAATATATTATGGTTTCACCGGGTATCTGATTCATTATTTCCTTTACCACCGTTAGTCCGCCAACGCCTGAATCAAATACTCCTATCGGTGCTTTATTTATCATATTAAGCCTCCTGCTGCCATGAATTAAAGTATATTTACTTATCGATAGCGCTTATTCATTTTACTATTAAATGATATTAAGTTCAAGAGCTTTTCACCATTTCAATTTATTCAGATTATAGTTATAGGTTACCGTTTAGCTCCGTGTTTTTCCGGCAATACTTAAATATTAAATAAAACAGGAGGATTTATGGTAAGTAAAATGAAAGATAAAAAGATTTTAACATTAAAAGAATACATAAAAAAAGATGACGGTCGCATTCGTATCCTATTTCTTATTATACTTTTACTTTCTTCCTGGACCCTAAATCATGCCGTACGGATATATGCCGCTAATACAGACAGCAGGATTCAGGAAGGAATAACAGACGAAATTATTCGGTTTCATGTGATTGCAAATAGCGACAGCGAGGAGGATCAGCGTTTAAAGCTGCGGGTGAAGGATACTTTAGTACACGCCCTTAGCCCATATCTTCGGGAAGCAAACGATATTAACGAAGCGAGAGCCATAATTCAAAACAATCTGCCTTATATTCATGATGTGGCGGCAAAAACAATAAAAGAAAACGGCTATGAGTATCCTGTCACGGCCTCTCTTTCATACTGCTATTTTCCAATGAAGGTATATGGCGATTATATATTTTCACCCGGCTCATATGAAGCTTTACGGGTTCAGATAGGAGCCGCACAGGGAAAAAACTGGTGGTGTGTAATGTTTCCTCCCCTATGCTTTGTGGATGAAACCTATAGTATCATAGATGAGGACAGCGAGTTGAAGCTAAAATATCTCTTGACGGAAGACGAGTTGGATTTATTAAAGAACAATAAGGTTCCGATAAGAATACGCTTTAAGCTCTTTGATGCTATTAAAAAGCTGTTTGGCTAGGATTTTATTTGTAATGCCATAACCGTTATGATAAAATACTTTTATGGATTCGGGAGGTATAATATGAATTCTATAACAGTAAAAGCTTATGCAAAAGTAAATCTTGGCCTGGATGTGATAAGAAAGCGACCTGACGGTTACCATGATGTTAGTATGATTATGCAGACCGTCAATTTACATGACACCATAAATATTAAGAAAACTAAATTTGAATCGGTGACTATAAGGTCAAATCTATATTACCTTCCCACGGATCAAAGAAATTTGGTTTATCAGGCAGTCGAACTATATAGAGAATTTCATCCTATAAGGTGTGGATTAAGCATTACCATTAATAAACGGATTCCTGTAGCCGCCGGCCTTGCAGGAGGGAGTGCCGATGCGGCAGCAACCTTAAAGGGTCTGAATCAGCTTTTTCAGACCGGTTTGTCACAGGAAGAGCTTATGAAGCTTGGGATAAGGCTTGGTGCCGATGTTCCGTATTGTCTTATGATGGGTACGGCTCTTTCAGAGGGAATAGGCGAGATATTACGTCCACTGGATCCTATGCCTAATTGCAGCATTCTTCTTGTTAAGCCCGATATAAGTGTATCAACAAAGTATGTATATGATAATCTACGACTTAATGAAGACATAAAGCATCCTGATATCCCCGCCATGATGGAAGCTCTGAAGGAGAAAAATCTACATAAACTAAGCTTTCTTATGGGAAATATTCTTGAATCCGTAACCATAAGAGATTATCCAATTATCGAAGATATTAAATCCAATATGAAAGAAAAAGGAGCGCTTACAGCTCTTATGAGTGGTAGCGGACCTACGGTATTCGGAATCTTCGATCTTCAGCAAAAGGCCGAAAAGGCTTATAGATACTTTAAAACATCAGACTACGGTAAGCAGGTTATATTAACTAAACCATATTAAAAGGGACTATTTCAAAATATTATTTGAAATAGTCCCATATTTTAGTGCCGTACTTATTCACTCAAGGAGTCTCTCCAGCTTTCCATCTTGCTGATTGTTCTATCCAGGGTGTCACGGCTAATCTGCGGCAGTTCTCCGCCCCATGCCTTTTCTGCCTGTTTGAATCCTTCCTTTACAGCCTCTATCATGATATCTGCTTTGGATGGGTCCCCACCTGACAAAGCCTTGGCAAAGGATAACAGTCTTTCTGAGGTCTGTTCTACTCCCCAGTAACCATCCTCTGCAATATCCTTCTGAGCCTGCAGCCTGGTCTCTTCGTCTACCTGTACCTTGCCTTCTCTGAGTAGGCTATAGATATTTGTTGCCTTACCATAGGCTTCTCCTTGTCGTAGAAGCATTCTTTCGACTAAATCTCTCAGCTTTGTTGCATTTTCCTCGGCCTCAGCCAGAAGACGGTCTATGGTAGCCTGATCTCTTTGATAAGTCTTCTTCACTGTCGGAGTCTTTTCATATACTATAGCGTCGTTACCCTGGGGCTGGCTTACCTCGCCCTTAACTTTTTTACTGTCATAATTCTGGTATCCTGTGTTGGTATCATTGTAATTTGTTATCTGGTGTATACTCATTTCCTATCCTCCTTTTTTACTGCTCCATTGTTAATAAGTAACTTACCATCCTTGGTATTGGAGGA